>JBFFKF010000056.1:0-15023 GCA_041555515.1 Woeseiaceae bacterium | reverse complement strand
GCATGACAAATTCGGCCGAATTATTCGTCGGGCTGCGCTACCTGCGCGCCAAGAGACGAACCCGATTCGTTTCCTTCATTACCCTGATTTCTCTCATCGGCATCGCGCTTGGTGTGGCCGCGTTAATTGTCATTCTTTCGGTCATGAACGGTTTCGAGGGCGAGCTTCGCAGCCGCCTCCTGAGCATGACCGCCCACGGTTACGTGACCCGTGATGACGGCCGGCTCGAAGACTGGTCGCGGGTGCGTGACCAGGTGCTGCGCGAGCCCGGCATCGTAGCCGCAGCACCGTATGTACAGATGGAAGGCATGATCCGCACCGAGCGATCGTTAAACGCCGTGTTTGTCCACGGTATCTCGCCCGAACAGGAGGCGGGGGTTTCGGGCAAGACCATCAATTTCGTCGAAGGCAGCTTCGAGGAACTGACGCCCGATTCCCGCAGCATCGTACTCGGTCGCTTCCTGGCGCTCGAACTCGGCGTACGCATCGGTGACGGCGTCGTGTTGCTGATCCCGAGACCTGCCGGTGACGGCACACTCGAGTCAACGCTTGAACGCTTCATCGTGCGCGGCGTATTCGAGGCCGGTGTGCAGGATCATGACACCACGCTGGCGCTCGTGCACATGGATGATGCGGCGCGCATGCTGATGCTCGGCGACCGTGTCAGCGCGGTGCGCTTCCTCGCCGATGACGTGATGCATGCGCCGCTCATATCGGGGAACCTGCAGGCGAGGCTGGGTGAGGATTTCGAGACCAGCGACTGGACCATCGAGAACGCCAGTTACTTCAGGGCGATCCGGCTCGAAAAAATGATGATGTCGATCTTGCTGTCACTGATCATAGGTGTGGCCGCATTCAATATTGTCGCAAGCCTGGTCATGGTCGTTACGGACAAGACCAGTGAGATCGCCATACTGCGAACGCTGGGTATGGGCCCTGCGGACGTCGTGCGCGTATTTTTCATACAAGGAGCCGTAATCGGCTGGATTGGAGTCATCATAGGTGTCATCGCCGGCATCATACTCGCAATCAACGTCCCGACAGTCGCGCCGGCGATGGAACAATTGTTCGGCTTCCAGATCATGCCAGGTGACGTTTATTACGTGACGCAGATTCCGTCATCGCTCGAACTGGCGGATGTCGCGATCATCGCAGTGACGGCGTTGATCGTTACGTCACTGGCAACACTTTATCCGGCCCGGCGAGCGGCGCACGTCAATCCGGCGGTAGCCTTGAGGTACGAATAAGCGATGCCTGGCAAATACGAGTTCTGGATCGGCAAACGCTACGTGCGATCACATAGCGGAAACAGGTTTGTATCGCTGATATCGGCGATATCGATGCTCGGCATCACCGTGGCCGTGGCTGCCTTGATCCTCGTATTGTCCGTCGTTAACGGCTTCGAACGGGAACTGCAAAGCCGTCTGCTCGCGATGACCTCGCACGCCAGCATCGAGGATGCGGACGGCCGGCTCGAGAACTGGCGCGACTGGGTGGGGGAGGCCGAAGAGCACATAGACGTTGCCGCTGCGGCGCCTTTCGTCAATGGACAGGGGTTGCTCGACTTCGGTAATCGTTTGAGCGGGGTGCAGATCACTGGTATCGAACCAGGGCTCGAGAGCCGCGTGTCCGGTGTCGGGGATGCGCTCACCGCAGGAAATTTATCGAGTCTCGAGGCCGGCGCTTTCAATATTGTCCTCGGAATCGAGCTGGCGAAGGCATTGCGCGCGTCGCTGGGTGACAAGGTGACACTGACCCTTGCCGAAGGGATCGTGACACCGGCCGGCGTGTTGCCGCGCAACAAACGATTTACCGTTGCGGGCATTTACCGCATCGGCATGTACGAATTTGACCGCCGCGTCGCGTTCGTAAACATTGAAGATGCTCAGAATCTGTTTCGCCTTGGGGATGACGTTACCGGGATACGCTTATCGGTGACCGATATTTACCAGGCGCCGCAGGTCGTTCGTAAGGTGGCGGTGGACAAAGGGGGCGGAGTCCTGGTCAGCGACTGGACGCGGCGGCATGTCAATTTCTTTCGTTCGATACAGATTACCAAATCGATACTTTTCGTGATCCTGCTCATGGTCGTTGCGGTTGCGGCGTTCAATATCGTTTCTACCCTGGTGATGGTCGTCAAAGACAAACAGTCGGACATTGCGATACTGCGTACGGTCGGCGCAACACCTTCAGATATTCTCAAGATATTTATTACCCAGGGAAGCGTTATCGGCGTACTCGGTACTGTCGGCGGCGTGGCTCTCGGCCTGTTGTTGTCCCTGAACCTGGAAAATATCGTCGCTTTCATGGAAGCGACCTTCGGCATCAAGTTTCTTGCGGCCGACGTTTATTTCATCAGTGACCTGCCAGCTGACGTGAGGGTTGCTGACGTGCTGCAAGTGTCTGTGATCGCACTGGTACTGGCCCTGTTATCCACCCTGTACCCGGCCTGGCGCGGTGCGCGCACACTGCCTGCGGAGGCGCTTCGCTATGACTAATGTATCCGCAAACGGCGTCCTCGTTTGCCGCTCGATCGTACGGCGGTTCCGCGAAGGAGATTCGACGCTCGAAGTCCTGAGCGGCGTCGATCTGACCGTCGCGGAATCGGAGCTGGTCGCAATAATAGGCGCATCGGGCTCAGGGAAGACGACGCTATTACAAATCATGGGCGGGCTCGATGATCCGACCTCGGGTGAGGTCCTTGTCGGCGGTCAGTCGATCGCGAACATTGACGAAAAAGACAAGAGTGCGCTGCGCAACAAGTTCATCGGTTTCGTTTACCAGTTCCATCACCTGTTACCGGAATTCACTGCACAGGAAAACGTTGCGATGCCGCTCTTGATTCGCCGCCTCGCGAAAGGCGAGGCGATGCAGCAAGCAGCGGAATTGCTCGGCCGGGTCGGCCTGGAGGGAAGACTGGATCACAAGCCGGGCGAGCTGTCCGGTGGCGAGCGCCAGCGCGCTGCCGTGGCCCGCGCGCTGATAACCCGTCCCAAACTTGTCCTGGCCGACGAACCCACGGGAAACCTCGATGCCGGGAACGGGCAACACGTGCTGCAGCTCATGCTCGAACTGAATCGCGAACTCGCCACCAGCCTGGTCATCGTGACACACGATCACAATGTCGCTTCGCAAATGGACAGGGTGCTGGTGCTGGAAAACGGTTGCTTACACGAATCGGGCTAGGATGGTGGCGGATTTCTCCGCTGCCGCCGCGCCAGATATTCCCAGATCGACGCTCGCCAGACGAGGTCGAGTGCCAGGAATCCAAGCAGTGACAAGATAGCGCCGAGCAGAACGCTACCCAGCAACAATGGTTGCCAGACGTAAACAAATCCATCGATCAGCCAGGCAAAAGATAGTTCGATTTCGAACGGACGCGGCGCGCGCCGGAGCAGCACGCTGCCTGTTTCATACGCAAAATAGAACATCGGTCCTATTGTCAACGGATTGCTGGCCCAGGTACTCAGGACCGCGACAGGAATATTGATGCGCAGCGCCAGCGCCAGCAATGCTGCCAGCAGCATGTGACCGGGAAACGGCAGGAACGCGACGAACAGCCCGAGCGAAAACGCGGGTACCACAGTCCGCCGGCGAATTCCCCACAGGTTCGGATCGTGTAGCAGGTGACGGAACGGGCTGAGGAACCACTGCCCTCGCACATGCTCATGTTTCAACGCAAATTTCCGAAAAAATCGTCTTGGCATTCGCCTGTATTCGTTTCTATCCTGTGATCAGGTCGCGGTCCAGGTTACTGCGCAACATCATAACGAGAATTAGCAGGGATGCGGAGCATGCTTCTCCGGTGCTTATGCGTGTTAGGCGGCGCTTATTCACTCAACTTTTTTCCTGCGCTACCTGCCGACGACCTGCTGCTTGCCTTATTGTTGCTCGCCGCCGTCAGCGCACGCATCGCTGCGACTCGCTTGCTGGCCTGGCTGCTGTTCGGTTTCTCGGCAATGTGGATTGCGGCATGGGCCATTATCGAAGACAGGCTCGATCCGGCAGTACGGGGGGAAACGATCGACCTCGTCGCACGCATCGCTGATTTTCCGCGACTGACAGAAACCACACTGCGATTCGTTGCGGAACCGACTGACCCGGCACAGCTGCCGGCGCGCATACGCCTCAGCTGGTATGAACCAGAGGTGCTACCGCGCCTGGGCGAGGTCTGGAAATTGCGCGTGCGTCTGCGGCGGCCGCGCGGCTTTTCGAACCCGGGCGGTTTCGACTACGAAGGCTGGTTGTTTCGCCAGCGCATCGGCGCCACTGCTTATGTCGTCACCGACGAGGACAACCATCGGCTGACCAGGGCCGCGGGACTTGCCCGGTTTCGCCAGGATGCTGTTGATCGCATTGACAGGCTGCTGCCCGGCGATGATGCTGCCGCAGTCCTGCTCGCCGTCGCCGTTGGTGCGCGCCACGGCATTACCCGCGAGCAGTGGGATCGCTATGCAACGACCGGCACGATCCACCTGATGGCTATCTCCGGATTACATATCGGACTGGCGGCAGGTGGCGTGTTTTTTGTTGCGTGGGGATTGTTTATGCCGGTGTGCCGGTATGTAAACGTGCGCGACTTGGCTCTGACGACGGCAGTCGTCGCGGCAGCCGCGTATGCCATCGTGTCCGGTTTTGCGATACCTGCACAACGTGCATTCCTGATGGCCACGTTGGCTGCGGTGGCAGTGCTGTTTCGCCACCGCGTCGATACGTGGGCGCTTATCGCTTTCCCCTGTATCGTTCTGTTTTTTCTGGATCCGGTTTCCATACACACGCCGGGTTTCAGGCTGTCGTTCGCGGCAGTCGCGATAATTTTCTGGTTGATGCAGGGCCATTTACTTACGCCGTATTTTCGCGGCAGTACTCTGCTCAACAGAGTCGGCCGCAATCTGCAACGCCTCGGCCTGTTGCAAATTGCGCTGCTTGCCGGGCTGTTCCCGCTAACAACGTTGATCTTCGGTCGCTTTTCAATGATCGCGCCGCTCATCAATCTCCTGATACTGCCAATATTCAATTTCATTACCGTGCCTTTTGCTCTTGCCGGCATGTTGTTCCATGGGCCGCTGCAGGGCCTGGGCGACCAGTTGTTCATCGTCGCCTATCAAAGTATTCGCCTCGTGTTGGCAGTCGTGTCCTTTGCTGCCGACCTGCCTGGTGTGCGGCGCCTGGTCATACCGCCGCAGGGGCTGGCCGTGATAATTACCCTGTTGCCGACACTGCACCTGTTACTTCCCCCTGGCTGGCCGGGTCGCAAGCTTGCATGGATCGCTCTGCTCGCGGCTCTTCTCTACCGGCCGCCCGGCCCGCCGCCTGGCTGTCTCGATTACCACGTACTCGACGTCGGCCAGGGACTTGCTATGGTCTTGCGAACCGGTGATTACACCATGCTGTTCGACACCGGCCCGGCCTTCCGTAGCGGCACTGACAGCGCAGAACTCGTCATTATTCCTTTCCTCGAGTCGCGAGGAATTCGCGAACTGGATACGTTGATCGTGAGTCATGCAGACCAGGACCATGCCGGCGGCGCACAGTCGATAACGAATAAATATGTGATCGGCGAGACATATGTCGGCGAGCCGCTTCCCGTATTCGGCTTGCAGCAGACTGCCTGCAACTCGCCGCTGACGTGGTCAGTCGAAGCGGTGCGATTTCGCTTCTTGCACCCGGCGCCCGGCAGGACCTGGGAGGGCAACAATGCATCGTGTGTGCTGGAGGTTGCGATCGGACGCCACAAGCTCTTGCTCACCGGCGATATCGAGACGCCGGTCGAAGCGATACTGCTGGGAAACGGCGAAATAGGCCGGATCGATACCGTCGTCGTGCCGCATCATGGCAGCCGGACCTCATCGAGCGTGGAATTTGTGGCGCAGCTCAGGCCCGACCTGGCAATCGTTTCCGCCGGTTTCGGCAATCGCTGGGGCTTTCCGAAGCCTGATATCGTGCGGCGTTGGGAGAATACGGGCGCGGTGTTGCTGGAAACGGCAACAGCCGGTGCGATCGGGCAGCGCCTGTGTGCAGGCAGCGGCGCTAGCGGGCCATCCAGGGAGCGTCCGGAGGCCCGGAAATACTGGCAGGAGTAGTGTTCCGCCGGGCTGGCCAAAACGGAGAATTTTCGGGCCGGTCACTGTATATTCCGATTTTCCATTGAGTCAGGCTGTATGGTTGAAATTGTCAAAGCCGGTGGCTGGTTGATGGCGCCGATCATCCTCTGTGCAATTCTCGCTATGGGGATCATTCTCGAACGATTCTGGACACTGCAGCAGAAACGGGTCTTGCCGGAGGATCTGACCAGCAAGGTCTGGGGCTGGGTCAAGCAGGACAGGCTCGATCAGCGACAGATTCAGACACTGCACCAGGGCTCGCCTTTGGGCCAGATACTTGCTGCGGGGCTCATCAACCGTGATCGCGAACGCTCGGTCATGAAGGACAGCATCGAAGATACGGGCCGCCACGTAGTGCACGAACTGGAACGTTATCTCGACACACTCGGCACCGTCGCTGCAATCTCTCCATTGCTCGGTTTGCTCGGTACCGTCATCGGCATGGTCAAGGTTTTCGCGGCGATCACCACGCACGGTGTCGGCAATCCGACAGTGCTTGCAGGAGGCATTGCCGAAGCATTGATCACGACCGCCGCCGGATTGACGGTGGCCATACCGGCGCTGATCGGCTATCGCTATTACCGGAATCGGGTCGACACCCTCGTCGTCGATATGGAAAAAGAAGCGATCAAGCTTGTCGAAGCATTACACAGGCGCCAGGAACCGAATACCGGCAAGAAAAAATGAAACTGAGTTTGCGTGCAAAGGCGGAGCCCGAGGTCAATATGACGTCGCTGATAGACGTCGTATTGTTGCTGTTGATCTTTTTCATGGTATCGACGAGTTTCGTCAAGCAGTCACAGATTTCGATTCGCCTGCCCGAGGCGGAGAACGCAGCAATCGTCGAGGAAGTTCCCGATCAACTCGACGTCATGATTACCGAGCAGGGTACGTTTCTCATCAATGGCCGGGAACTCATCAACAACCGGCCGGAAACGATACGCAACGCGTTGCAGAAGGTGTCGGGCGGCGACACTTCGTTGCCGCTCACGATCAGTGCCGATGCCAACACGCGCCACCAATACGTCGTCACCGCGATGGACGTTGCTGGCAAACTCGGATTCGTAAAAATAAGCATCGCATCGGTCAACAATCCGGCAGAGTAGTGGCAAACCCGCATATTGCACCAGCCGGATGCCGACCGCTAAATAAGCAAGTGATTGGCAGGATGAAAATGCAGAACCATTACCGGCTTGCGGTGGCACGGTCTGTTCCGGGTCCGCGTCCTATCCCGGCGCTGGCGGGTCCATGCACGCCTGGACTTGCGTTTTACTCAAGGAATAGCGACGGCTATTGCTTTCGTTTCGGCGCGGCCTCCAGCCGTACCTTTCCTGCGCCATCATCCGGGATGCTGGTGAAATATGCCGGCTAGCAAACTCGACCCGCGCGTCAAGGAGGTCTACGGCCGTCTCTGGCGATACGTCATGCCCCACAAGCTGATCGGGCTGATTGCCATTGTCGCCATGGCTGCGGCCGCCGTGATCGAAGCGGCCATGGTCTACCTGGTGGAACCTCTTATGGACGAGACCCTGGTCGCACACAACCTGGAAACTGCCAGATGGTTGCCGTTCGCGTTCCTCGGTATATTCGCCGCCCGCGGCATTGCCGGTTTCGCGTCGGAAGCCTCACTGGGATGGATCGGGCGCAGCGTCATCAGCGCACTGCGCCGGGATGTCTTCAACAAATTCCTGACCCTGCCGTCGAGTTTTATCGAGAAACACTCGATGGGTCCGATGCTGTCCCGTATGACCTATAACGTCGAAATGGTTGCCGAATCGGTGACCAGCGTCGTGACGATCGCGGTGCGCGATTTCCTGACGGTTATTGCGGCCATGGGTGTGATGATTTACCAGAGTGTGCGCCTGTTTGTTTTTGTCATGATAATCATCCCGGTCATTGCCGCCTTGATTCGCGTGCTCGGCGAGGCGTTTCGCAGGTACAGCGGCAGGATCCAGGACTCGGTCGGAGAGGTCACGCAAGTAACAGAGGAAGTACTGAGCGGCAATCGCGTCGTCAAGATATTCGGGGGTTACGATTACGAGTCGGAGCGTCTCGCCGAGGTCGACCGAAGGAATTTTCGACAGAATCTGAAACTGATTCGGTCTCGCTCGCTCGGAGTGGCCGTAACGCAAGTATTTTTTGGTGCTGGTGTCGCCGGTGTCATTTACGCGGCCGGCGTCGAGTCGCTCAACGGAAATCTCAGTCCAGGCAGTTTCATGTCATTCTTTGGTGCGATGATGCTCATGTTACAGCCGTTGCGACGCATCACGAATGTTACTGCGATCCTGCAACGTGGCGTTGCCGCGGGTGACAGCCTGTTTCGCATCATTGATGAAAAGGACGAAATCGATGCGGGCACTTTTCGCAACGATCAAGTACGCGGTAAGGTCGAATTCAAAAACGTCGGTTTTTCCTACGGCGATGAAGAATCGCAGGTGCTGCAGGACGTCTCTTTTTCCGTTGACGCAGGAAAATCCATTGCCATCGTAGGACACTCGGGCGCCGGCAAATCGACACTCGTCGGCCTGTTGCCGCGTTTTTATGACGTAGATTCGGGGGAAATACTGCTCGACGGCACGCCGGTCGAGGAATACGAACTCGACAGTCTGCGCTCTAATATCAGCCTGGTGAGCCAGGATGTCATCCTGTTCAACGATACCATTGCAAACAATCTCGCCTACGGACAACTGCGTCAATGTTCGCAAGCGGATCTATTGCAGGCTGCAGAGGCCGCGCACGTTATGGAATTCGTGCGGGAGCTTCCGGACGGACTGGATACGATCGTCGGCGATCGCGGCATTTTGCTGTCAGGCGGCCAGCGGCAACGGATTGCGATTGGCAGAGCATTGTTAAAAAACGCTCCGGTACTCATCCTCGACGAAGCGACGTCGTCGCTCGATACGAAATCGGAACGGCGTATCCAGGAAGCGCTGCGCAAGCTGATGCAGGATCGCACGACGCTCGTCATCGCGCACCGCCTGTCCACAGTCGAATCCGCCGATCAAATCATCGTGCTGGATGGGGGCCGCATCGTCGAATCGGGTACGCACGAGGAATTACTCGCTACTGGCGGCGTCTACGCAGATCTTTACGAAATGCAGTTCAGTACTCAGCAATGAGGAGCAATTTCCCGGCAGAGTAATCCGATGGGTCGTTACATCGTCAGCTGGTTACAGAATACCTGGTACGGAGATTCGTCACTCCGATTACTGTTGATACCGTTCAGCTGGATTTTTGCAGCCGCGGTTGCCTTGCGGCGCTATCTTTATTCGTCCGGCATGATTTCTTCTCATGGTATGCCGGTGCCGGTGATCGTCGTCGGTAATATTACGGCAGGCGGCACGGGCAAAACGCCATTGACCCTCTGGCTGGCGGAGCAACTTGCCGAAAGCGGCTATGCGCCAGCCATCATCAGTCGCGGATATCGCGGCAAGGTTGGAGCGGAACCACTCGAGGTCACGGCGAACAGCGATCCGGGAAACGTCGGCGATGAAGCCGTGCTCATGGCTGGCCGCTGCAAGTGCCCGGTCGTCGTGCATCCGGATCGGGTCGCCGCGGCACGGCACGCGATCAAGCTCGGCGCAGACCTGATCGTATCGGACGATGGCCTGCAGCATTACCGGCTGCGGCGCGATTTTGAAATCGCTGTCGTCGATGGCGAACGCCTGTACGGAAATAGACGCCTGTTGCCGGCGGGGCCGCTCAGGGAGCCACTGTCCCGCCTGAACTCGATCGACCAGATCCTGGTGCAGCGCGAGAGGGACGATCGCGCGGCACTGTCACATCGCAGCTCGGATTCCCCACCGAAAAATTTCCGACTGGACATTGCTGCAATTTGCAGGCTCGATAATTCGGATATCAGGAGCAGTGCGCAATTTTCAGGCAAGCAGTTTCATGCGGTTGCCGGCATCGGCAACCCGGAACGTTTTTTTCGACTGCTCGAGGCCCATAACATCAGAGTCATCCGGCATCCTCTTCCTGATCACGCCAGGATCGCACAGAGGGATCTCGATTTTGACGACAATATCGAAGTCCTTATGACCGAGAAGGATGCCGTGAAGTGTCGCTGGCTAGACACGAGCAAATGCTGGTATGTTCCCGTCGAGCTCGTGATCGATTCGGCAGATGCCGAATATGTGTTGAACCGCATTAAGCGAAAACTGGAGTCCAGGGAATCAGGCTGAAGAATTCATGGCTGAATCAAGATACAGCGTATTGTTCGTTTGCATGGGAAACATCTGCCGCTCGCCGACGGCGGAAGGCGTGTTTCGCCATCATGTCAGGGAGGCCGGTCTCGATAGCCGGATACGCACCGATTCTGCCGGAACCCACGCCTATCACAGCGGAGAACCGGCCGACCGGCGCGCACAGGAGGCGGCTGCAAGGCGGGGATTCTCGCTGGAAGGCATCCGCGCGCGCAGGGTCACGGACGAGGACTTTGAACAGTTTGATTACATCCTTGCCATGGACCAGGACAACCTGATGCTGCTGCACGAAAGAGCGCCTGCCGAGACGCGAGGCAAAGTCAGGTTATTTCTCGAGTTCGCGGAAGCGCTGCACGAAAACGAAGTTCCCGATCCATACTACGGCGGCGCGGCCGGATTCGAGCGCGTGCTCGATCTCGTGGAAGAAGCGTCTCAAGCGCTGCTCGACACGCTGCGCAGAAAACTCTAGCCGACGCGCCTATCGCTCCGACAATTCCTCGCCGCCGGTGTCGCCGGTTTCCACCGGAGCATCCGGGTCCCACGGAAGCAATCTGCCCTTCGGCTTTTCTTCGCCGTTGTTGCCCTTGGTAACTTCCTCGGCCTGCGCCGGCTCTGTTTTCTCGGCGGGGGTTGCTGCTGCATCGGTGGCCGCATCCGTCGTCGCCGTAGCTTTCGCGTCCTCGCGCGGGATCGGCACTGTTTTATCGCCTGTTTGTTCGCCTTCCCGGGTGGTCGAGCTCGCCTCCAATGCGGATTGCAGTTCTAATCTCGACATCGTCATAGTCGGATCTACGGACTCTTCAGATTCCGCAGCTGCTGTTTTCGCCTCGTCTGTTGCGATCGGCACTGTCTTTTCAGGCAAATCTTTTAGCTCGGCGGCAGTGGCGGCTCTGTCCAGTGTCGACTGCAGGTCATGCGCCGTCATTGGCACTGTCTTTTCATCCGTATCCACGGCTTCGATGGAGGCTGGCTCGGCTTTCTCCGCGGATTGCACCTGCTTCGGCGATGCCGGTGTCTCCTCCTCAACGGCCTTCGCGGCAGCCGGCGCCGCTTCCACGGGTTCGGCCTCGACCTGCGGCATGCCGAGCACCGGCAGCTCGGGCTGCGTGTCCTCGTACGCTGGCGACTCGGCAGCCGGCTCGGCCTGTTCCGGCTCGGCCCTTGCTTCCTGAACCGGTTCAGGCATCGCTTCCTGTTTCTTGGCCGGTATCTCGGCGACCGCCTTTTCTTCGGCCGCGGGCGTCTCAGCGCGCTCGACCACAGCTTGCTGAGCGGCCGTCTTTGCTTCCGCCTGCTCCGCGGTATCCGACGTGCGGCGCCTGCGCCGGGCCCCTCGGCCGCGGCGTTTGCTTCCCGACTTGCGGGCGTCCGCACGTTCGTCTTCGCGTTTGTCCGGGCGTGATTCCTGCGCCGGCTTGCTTCGTTGTTCCTGCTGTTCCTTGGCCGGCTTCTTGGCTCGCTTGCGTTCCGCCTCGCCTTCTTTCTTCGCGCGTTGCTGTGGGGGCTTCTTGCCTTTTTGCTGGCCGCGATCGGCCGCTCGCTGCGTGTCGCTCTTGCGCCGCTTCGTTTGCGCCGGCCTGCGGCGCTTATCAGTCTGGCCACGCGTTTTCCTGCGGTCGGTACGATGCTTCTGAGCCTTTTTCTTCTTTTTCTTCTCTGATCCGCCGAATATCGCGGCCAGACTCGCCCAGAAACCCAAGCCCTGCCGCGTGCGTTTCTTGCGCGGCGGCGCCGGCGTAATCGGCGTTACCGTTGCGATGGCTGCCGTCTCGATCTGTTTCTGCTCCTGCATTGCCGGCGGCAACTCGGTTTCCTCCGCTGCGTCCGCAAGCGTGTAACTCAAGCCGATGTTTTCCGGCAACTCCACCTGGTCGTCGCGGACCCGGCGGACCTGGTAATGGGGTGTCTCGAGCGCAGGGTTCGCCACCATGATCACCTGGGTGTCGCTTCTCGATTCGAGACTCCGAACCCAGTCACGTTTTTCGTTCAGCAGATACGTCGCAACTTCCACCGGTAACTGGGCAACCACCTTGGCGGTGCGTTCCTTCCGCGCTTCCTCGCCAATAATTCGCAGGATGGCGAGTGCCAGCGATTCGACGCTGCGAATGTTGCCTATTCCCGAGCAGCGCGGGCAGACGAGGTAGCTCGATTCACCCAGCGACGGGCGCAATCTCTGTCGCGACATTTCCAGCAGTCCGAAACGCGTGATCTTGCCGATTTGGACGCGTGCACGATCCTGCCGGACCGCCTCGCGCAGCCGGTTTTCGACCTCGCGCTGATTGCGTTGCGGCCCCATATCGATGAAATCGATCACGACCAGGCCTCCCAGGTCGCGCAGTCGCAACTGGCGCGCGATCTCTTCGGCGGCCTCGAGGTTCGTATTCAACGCCGTCGCCTCGATATCGCCGCCCTTGGTCGCGCGGGCAGAGTTGATGTCAATCGAGACGAGTGCCTCGGTGTGGTCGATTACGATACTGCCGCCGGATGGCAGTGTCACCGAGTGTGCAAAAGCCGATTCGATCTGCGACTCGATCTGGAAACGCGTAAACAGAGGAACCGAATCCGAATAGTGTTTCAGTTTCCTGAGATTGTGCGGCATTACCTGCGACACGAAGTCATATGCTTCCTTGTAAGTTTCCTCGTTGTCGATCAGTATTTCGCCGATATCATTGGTCAGGTAATCACGGAGTGCCCTGACGATCGCATTGCTTTCCCGATAGATCAGGAATGGTGATGGTCTTTCGACGACGACCTTCTTGATCGCTTCCCACACGGCCAGCAGATTCTGCAGATCCCACTCGAGTTCTTCCGCGCTGCGGTCGATACCCGCGGTTCGCAGGATCACGCTCATGCCCGAGGGAACGTCGACCTCTTGTAATGATTCGCGCGCAAGCTCGCGTTCTTCGCCGATAATTCGTCGAGACACGCCACCGGATCGCGACTTGTTCGGTTTCAGGACGATGAATCGTCCGGCCAGGCTGACAAACGTGGTTAACGCCGCACCTTTGGTACCGCGTTCTTCCTTGTCGATCTGGACAACGATATCCTGGCCTTCTTTCAGGACATCCTTGATGTTCGGTTTGCTGCCGGATTCGACCTCAGTGATGAAGTATTCGCTGGAGATTTCCTTCAGCGGAAGAAAACCGTGCCGTTCCGCGCCGTAATTGACGAACGCGGCCTCGAGGCTGGGCTCGATGCGCGTGATTTCTCCTTTGTAGATATTGGCCTTTTTACGTTCGCCAGACGGTAGTTCGATATTGAGGTCATAAAGGCGCTGGCCATCGACCATCGCCATGCGCAACTCCTCTTCCTGAGTTGCATTGATGAGCATTCTTTTCATGTTTCCCTACTTTTAAGTGACGATCGGGCAACAGGCGACACGGGCCGGGGCGCGATGCGGAAGGGCAGGGAGCGGACGCGAGCAGCTGCGGGTGCATGGCACCCGGGCCCGGCCTTAAGAGCTTCAGTCCGACCCGACTTGTCACAAACGGGTCTGGGAGGAAATCGATCATATGTCCCTGCGGCTTTGCCGCGTCGGCGCGCGCCGGATTACCGTGCTTGCTGCCGTGGATCCTGGTCTTGCCACGGGCAAGGCCAGTGATGAATTAACCTTTGCTCGTCGGCCGGGGCATGCCGGCCTGGAGCACTCGTGGAACGTGCGGCGGGGAAATCGATCCAACCGCCGTCACGGGTAGGTAATATAACACAGCATCGGGCCCGAACAATGTGACACAGTATTGGGCCAATTGATTGATTTGCAACCCATGAACAGAAGCGCTGGCATCGCCAAAGGCCCCCGCAGGACGGGGGTGCAAAAGATCCGCATCGATGACGAGCAGGCGGGGCAGCGGATAGACAATTTCCTGCGCCGGCAGCTGCCGGGGCTCCCCACAGGGCGGCTGTACCGCATCCTGCGCCGCGGCGAGGTGCGGGTGAATGGCGGCAGGGTTCGCGCCGAATACAAGCTCAAGGAGGGCGACGAGGTCAGGATCCCGCCGGCCAGGATCGATGCTGAGCCGCAAGCGCCGCCGGCCGCCAGCATCAGGGACCTGGAGTCGCATATCCTGTTCGAGGACAAACGCCTGCTCGTCCTCGACAAGCCCAGCGGTCTCGCGGTACACGGTGGCAGCGGTATCAGTCACGGCGCGATCGAGTTATTGCGTGCGGCCAGGCCCGATTCGCGCGATCTGTCCCTGGTTCACCGTCTCGACCGCGAGACCTCGGGCTGCCTGGTCCTTGCCAAGCGTCGCAGCGCGCTGCGCGAGTTACACCGGAAATTTCGCGACGGTATTGTTGAAAAAAATTACCTCGCTCTGGTAATCGGCGACTGGCAACTCGGCGAGCAGCTGGTCGACGCGCCGCTGCTCGTCGAACACCGTGCCAAAGGCGAACGGCACGTCGTCGTCAGCGAGGACGGCAAACCGGCACAGACCAGGATGCGATTGTCACGAACCTACGGCAAGTACAGCCTGATGCAGTGCCAACCGTTGACGGGCCGAACCCATCAGATCCGGGTCCACGCGACCCATATGGGCCACCCGCTGGCGGGGGATGAACGCTATGGCGATGCAAAAGCTAATGCCACACTCAAGAAACTCGGTCTGAAGCGACTGTTCCTACACGCGCAGTCAATTTCATTTCCCGACGACAGCGGTAACGAGCGCCACTTCACCGCGCCTCTTGCTGATGACCTGCAGGAATTCCTCGAGCGGCT
>JBFFKF010000055.1:0-15041 GCA_041555515.1 Woeseiaceae bacterium | reverse complement strand
GGTGCACAGAAATCATCAGGAAAACTTGCACAACAGAAGGGCGAACCGCACGTATTCTTGTGCAATCCCCCTGGCGCTCGCGACCCTCTCCACCATCGCCGCGGCGATTAATTCTATTTTTGACCTTTCCTTTGTAATGTTCCGGGCCACCCTACCGGCCGACCCCTGCTACGCCGGGCTGAACTCCTGGGTCCCACCTTATTGGACGCCAAGAATACCACATGCTTCATAGATCGCCAGCACGGGAACGACATAACATAAAGGCCTCCAGACTAGCTCCGGACCGGTGCGTGCCGGGCCAGTTCGAGCTTCGCGATAGCCGCACGATGCACCTCATCGGGACCATCGGCAAGCCTTAATGTGCGTGCTCCGGCCCACGCGCCGGCCAGGCCAAAATCATTGCAAACCCCGGCACCACCATGGACCTGGACGGCACGGTCAATAACCCGGAGTGCCATCGCTGGCGCAACCACCTTGATCATCGCGATCTCTGCACGGGCCGCCTTGTTGCCCACCTTGTCCATCATGTCTGCCGCCTTGAGTGTCAGGAGCCTTGCCTGGTCGATATCGATGCGCGAATCCGCGATCGTTTCTCTCACGACGCCCTGTGCCGACAATGGCTTGCCGAACGCCACCCGCTCGTTCGCCCTCACGCACAATTTTTCCAGCGCTCGTTCGGCCAGGCCGATCAAACGCATGCAGTGATGTATGCGCCCGGGACCGAGACGTCCCTGCGCGATCTCGAAACCACGTCCTTCGCCGAGCAACAGGTTGCTCACCGGCACGCGAACATTTTCGAATTTCATCTCCGCGTGGCCGTGCGGCGCATCGTCATAGCCGTAAACGGACAGTGGCCGTACCACGGTAACCCCCGGCGTGTCCATCGGCACCAGTATCATCGACTGCTGCCTGTGGCGGTCTGCTTCCGGATCCGTCTTGCCCATGAAGATCAGAATCTTGCAGCGCGGGTCCATCGCACCGGAGATCCACCATTTGCGCCCGTTAATAAGGTATCCATCACCGTCCCTGGTGATTGTCGATCTGATGTTGGTCGCATCGGAAGACGCGACGTCGGGTTCCGTCATCGCAAATGCCGAACGAATTTCGCCGTTCAGTAGCGGCGTTAGCCACTCGCCTTTTTGTGCGTCGTCACCGTAACGTGCAATAACCTCCATGTTTCCCGTATCCGGCGCCGAGCAATTGAAAACTTCCGAAGCTATCGGAGAGCGCCCCATCAGTTCGGCAAGCGGCGCATACTCGAGGTTCGTGAGCCCTGCACCATGTTCGGATTCCGGCAGAAACAGGTTCCACAAACCAGCGTCCCGCGCCTTTTGCTTGAGTTCTTCCATGATCGGCGGAATGACCCAGCGGGAATCCCCTTTATTCAGGTATTCGAAGTACGCCGCTTCATTGGGATAAACATGCGCTGTCATGAACTCGTCGATACGCGACGAGAGTTCAACGACTTTCGGTGAGAAATCGAAATCCATAGGCGCGGCAGCATACCTTTATATAATGGGTCTCACAATGAAAGCATTATTGTGCAAGGAACATGGGCCGGCGGAAAGGCTAGTCATCGAGGACGTGCCGGCACCGGCGCTCGGCGACGGCGAAGTGCGCATCGCTATTCATGCCTGCGGCGTCAACTATCCTGACAACCTGATGATCGCCGGTAAATACCAGGTGCAGCCCCCGTTACCATTTTCGCCGGGGTTCGAACTGGCGGGCGAGATACTCGAGGTTGGAGATGACGTCGCTCAGTTAAAAAAGGGGCAACGGGTTGCGGCAACATCGATGGGCGGCGGCATGGCCGAGGAAATCTGCGTGCCTGCGAGGAACGTCATACCGATTCCCGATGCGATGGATTACGAGACCGCGGCCGGATTCATTATTACTTATGCCACCTCGTACCATGCTTTGCAGCAACGCGCCCGGCTCGAGCCCGGCGAAAGCCTGCTCGTCCTCGGCGCGGGTGGCGGGGTCGGTCTCACGGCAGTCGAGATCGGTCAGTTGATGGGCGCCGAGGTCTTCGCAGCTGCCAGCGGCGAAGCCAAACTCGAGCTCGCAAGGAGCCGCGGCGCGACACATCTTATTAATTATGCCGAGACCCGGTTGCGGGACGAGGTACGCAAATTGACAGCAGGCAAGGGAGTCGACGTGATCTACGACCCGGTCGGCGGCGAGCTGTTCGACGACTGCCTGCGCTCGGTCGACTGGGGAGGACGGCTCCTGGTCATCGGCTTTGCCAGCGGCGTCATTCCGAACATTCCCGCCAACCTGCCGCTGCTGAAAGGCATATCGATCGTCGGCGTTTTTTGGGGAACATTTGCGCAACGCGATCCCGGGACCAACCTCGAGAACATGCAGACTCTGCTGGCCTGGTTCGAGGAAGGAAAATTAAAACCCTGCATATCCAGGACCTATTCACTGGACGAAGCGCCTCAGGCCATGACCGACCTGCTGGAACGCCGTGCGAGCGGCAAACTCGTCGTGACGATTTAATTGGCAGCCCCCGGCAAATTAGTAACACAAGTAACTGAATTTTCGCCATTTGACATCGATTGATGCATCCAACATGATCCGCGGCTATGGGACTTGAATTGCAATCGCTGCTGACGCTTCACGGAGCCACGGGCCTGCCTCTGCTGGTGCTTGTGATCCTGATCGGGAGAAATGGCGGGTAGCGAACGAAAGCAAGCATGAACAACGCAAACCCCGCATCCCGACAGGATAGTGGGGTTTTTTTAGGCCAGAACTTTAAGGACTCGAAATGCGGATGTACTCAGAATCAGATGTCGACGCGAGCTGTCTCGAAGGCAAGCGCATAGCCATACTGGGTTACGGCAGCCAGGGGCGCGCGCATGCGCTCAATCTGAAAGACAGCGGGCACGATGTCGTCATGGGATTACGCCCGGGGGGCGGCAGCTGGGCTAAAGCCGAGACAGACGGGCTGCAGGTGCAGGAACCCGCGGAGGCGGTCAGAGGTGCCGCGATTGTCGCCTTCCTTACGCCTGATCTCACCCAGGCGGATCTGTATGCCTCCATCGAAGACAAGCTGGCCGAAGGCGCAGCCATCCTGTTCGCCCACGGGTTCAACATTCATTACAAGCAGATCGAGCCGCGTGCCGATCTCGACGTCATCCTGATCGCCCCCAAGGGACCCGGCGGCCTGGTTCGCCGCCAATACGAAGAAGGCCATGGCGTTCCCTGCCTTGTCGCTGTCGACCGGGACGCGAGCGGCAAAGCGCTGCAACTGGCGCTCGCCTATGCGCAGGGAATCGGTGGTGCACGAGCCGGCGTCATAGAGACGACCTTTGCCGAGGAGACGGAGACCGATCTGTTCGGCGAGCAGGCAGTGCTGTGCGGTGGCGCGACCGAACTCGTGGTTGCGGGTTTCGAGACGCTGGTAAAAGCCGGTTACCAGCCAGAGGTCGCTTACTACGAATGCATGCACGAGCTGAAACTGATCGTCGACCTGCTGCACGAAGGCGGCCTGAAGAAGATGTACGAATTCATCAGTGACACCGCGGCATACGGCGATCTCGTCAGCGGCCCGCGCGTCGTCGACCAACATGCGCGACAAAAGATGCAGGAAATCCTCGACGACATCCGGGACGGGACCTTCGCCCGCAAATGGATCGCGGAGAACGAGGCCGGTCAACCCGAATTCAAACGCATGCTGAATGAAGACCTGAAACACCCGATCGAAGCTGTCGGTGCGGATCTCAGGAGCCGCATGGACTGGCTGGAAAACTAATCTGGAAAATTAGTCATGATGACACCCGCTGCAAGTAGCTATCGCGACGCCACCGACTGGGGCTCGGATGCCGATTCACCCCCCTCACCCATCACCATGGCAGACGTCAAGCGCGCCCGGAAAGTCATAAAGCCTTTCCTGACGCCGACGCCGTTTATCAGCAATCCGGTACTAAATCAGCGCGTCGGTGCCGAGGTTTACGTAAAACTGGAGAACATCCAGGAGATCGGCGCATTCAAGATTCGCGGGGCGATCAATTTGCTTGCGACGATGGACGAGAAAGAGCGGAAAAGAGGCATAGTCACCGCCACGCGTGGCAATTACGGGGCGGCGCTCGCCCAGGCATGTGCCATGTACCACACCAGGTGCACGGTGTTCGTGCCCGAGGGCAACAATCCGGACAAGAATGACGCTGTCGAAGCCCTCGGCGGCGAACTCATCATCAAGGGTCACGATTTCGATGCGGCCTGGGACGCGTCGGTGCGTCATGCCTGGAATTCGGGCGCTGTTTCGGTACATCCGGGCAAACGGCCCGAACTCGTCGCAGGACAGGCGACGGTCGCGCTCGAGATGCTGCAACAGGCAGACAATGGCCTCGACGTAATCATCGTTCCCGTCGGCGGCGGCAGCCTTGCCGCAGGAACCACCACCGTGGTGAAGGCATTATCGCCGAAGACCGAGGTTATCGCCGTGCAGGCAGAAAATGCGCCCGCATTTCACCATGCGTGGCATACCAAGGATTACGTGCCGATGGTCGCGAATCGCACCATCGCCGACGGGCTCGCAACTCGCGTACCGGTTCGCTATACGCTCAGCATGATGCAGGACCTGGACGATTTCGTTCTTGTCAGTGAGGATGATATCTGCATGGCGATTCGCTGCTATGCGGAGACGATTCACCAGCTCGCTGAGGGTGGCGGCGCCGCGCCGCTTGCGGCGGCACTCAAACTGCAGGATCGGCTGGCCGGCAAACGGGTAGGTCTCGTTCTGACGGGCAGCAATATAGACAATCGGTCGCTGGTCCTGGCGTTGCGCACCGATTCCGTGCGTCATACGCCGCATGCCGTTCCGAATTTTCCGATGGCAAGCCTCGATTACGGCGATTAGCGGAGTAAGGAAATGGCTACCGAGCAAATCAAGATCTTCGATACCACGCTGAGAGACGGCGAGCAGGCGCCCGGCTGCAGCATGACGCTCAGGGAAAAGCTACGGGTAGCGAGGGCGCTGGCAGAACTAAAGGTAGACGTGATCGAAGCCGGATTTCCGGCAGCCTCACCCGGCGACTTCGAATCTGTCAAAGCGATTGTCGATGAGAATCGTGGCCCGATTATTTGCGGCCTTGCCCGCTGCAATCCGGAAGACATCGAAAAGGTGCATGCCGCGGTCAAAGGCGCGGACAAACACAGGATTCACGTGTTTGTCGCCACCAGCGCAATTCATCGCGAGTACAAGCTCAAGATGGCGAAGGAAGAAATCATCAAGAGTGCGGTGGGTGCGATCAGGCAGGCCCGTGAACTGTGCGATGATGTGGAATTCTCCCCCGAGGACGCATCGCGTACGGAACTCGCATACCTCGCCGAGGTCGTGACGGCGGCGATTGAAGCTGGCGCTACGACGGTCAACATACCCGACACCGTGGGTTACACCGTGCCCACGGAATTTGATCGCCTGTTCCAGTATCTCAAGGAACATGTGCCCGGCATCGACGGCATAACGCTGAGCGTTCATTGCCACGACGATCTGGGTATGGCGGTTGCAAACAGTCTCGCCGCGGTCGCTGCGGGCGCGAGGCAGGTTGAATGCACAATCAATGGCATTGGGGAACGGGCAGGCAACTGTTCGCTCGAGGAAATCGTAATGGCGCTCAAGACGCGCAGCGAATTCTTTGGCCTCGATACGGCGATCGATACCAGGCGGCTCTACCCGACGGCGCGACTCGTCTCCGGCATTACCGGCATGGCCATTCCACGAAACAAGGCGATCGTTGGCGAGAACGCATTCGCACATGAAGCCGGCATTCATCAGCATGGCATGCTGCAGCATCATTCAACCTACGAGATCATGCGGCCCGACGACGTCGGCATCAGCAAATCCAACCTGGTGCTCGGCAAGCACAGCGGACGCCACGCGTTTCGCGACCGGGTGCGGGAACTGGGATTCGCGCTCGATGAATTCGAGACCAACCGTGCCTTCCAGGAATTCAAAAAACTGGCCGACCGCAAGAAAGACATTTACGACGGCGATATCGAAGCCATCATCATGAACGTGGACAGTGCCTCTTCCGGACCGTGGATACTGAGATCTCTGGAGATTTCCACGGCCACGGATGAACAGGCGGCCGCAAGCCTCAGGCTGATGGACGAAAAGGGTAAGGAGAGGAACGAAACCGCAAAGGCGGAAGGGCCGGTCGAGGCAGCGTTTCGGGTGCTCGAGGAGACGACCGGCATCGACCTGGATTTGAAGAAATTCGAATTGCACAGCGCGTCGGTCGGTGAGGATGCCCAGGGTGAGGCGACCGTCACCGTGGAATATGACGGCTACAGTTATCGTGGACACGGCACCAGCACCGATATCGTCGAGGCAGCCTGCCGTGCATACCTCGAGGTCATTAATCGCATACTGCGACGTCGTGAACTCGGCAAGCAAGACGGACCGGTGGCCGCGGACATCAATCGCGCATCTATTTAATGTAAGCTACGCGCATGAGCTTTGAAGGTGGAAAATTAATCTGGCTGAATCGGCGCATGGTGCCGTGGGAGCAGGCGACGGTTCACGTTCTGTCGCATGCATTGCATTACGGATCGTCCGTGTTCGAAGGCATACGGATGTACAAGACGCCCGACGGACCGAAAATATTCCGGCTGACGGACCACGTGCAGCGCCTTTTCGATTCGGCAAAAATCTATCGACTGCCGATACCCTATGAACGCGACGAACTGATCGCCGCCTGCAAGGAAGTCGTGCTCGCCAATGAACTGGGCAACGGCGCCTATATCCGCCCGATCGCCCTGCGCGGCTACGGCGACATCGGCCTGGCGCCGAAGCCGGAGCACCCGGTCGACGTCGCGATCGCGGCCTGGGAATGGGGCGCTTACCTGGGCAAGGAAGGGCTCGAGCAAGGCGTCGACGTCTGCGTGTCGAGCTGGCAGCGGGTCGCGCCGAATACGGTCCCTGCCCTTGCCAAAGCCGGCGGCAACTACCTCTCCAGCACCTTGATCAGCACCGAGGCAAAGCGCCTCGGATTCGCGGAAGGCATCGCGCTGTCAACTGACGGCACCGTCAGCGAGGGCGCCGGTGAAAACTTGTTCGTCATTCGCGAAGGCAGGATAGCCACGCCGTCAGCCGCCTCGTCGATCCTCACCGGCATCACGCGTGACACCGTTATGCAGCTCGCAGCGCGAATGGGACTGACTGTCGAAGAAAAAGCGATACCCCGTGAGTCTCTGTACCTCGCCGATGAAATGTTTTTCACCGGGACAGCTGCAGAGATCACACCGATCAAATCGGTTGACCGGATCCAGATTGGTGAAGGCAGCCGCGGACCGATCACGAAGCGGCTACAGGACGCCTTCTTCGGCTTGTTTTCCGGTGAGACCGAGGACGAGGAAGGATGGCTGGAGAGCCTCGACGCGCCACCGGTTGCCGCCGCTGGCGGCTCTTAAAAAAACCGTGGGCGAGAGTTCTCCAAAGACATTATTCGAGAAAATCTGGTCCGAACATCTCGTCAAGGACGAGACCTCTGATACGCCGGCAATACTCTATATCGACCTGCACCTGATCCACGAGGTCACGACGCCGCAGGCATTCTCGATGCTGCGCGAAAAAGGCATTCGCGTGCGTCGCCCGGACCTCACTCTCGGCACCATGGATCATTCCACGCCAACCGTCTCCTTCAGCAGCTTCAAGGACCTTGCAATCGTCAGCGAAGGCGCAGCGAAGCAAGTGCGGACTCTGCAGCAAAACTGTGATCATTTCGGCCTCGAGTTGCACGGATTTGACAGCGCGCACCGCGGTATTGTGCACGTCATTGGGCCCGAGCTCGGCGCAACACAGCCAGGCAAGACGATTGTCTGTGGCGACAGCCACACCAGCACCCACGGTGCGTTCGGTGCGCTGGCATTCGGTATCGGAACCACCGAGGTCGGGCACGTACTCGCGACGCAGTGCGTCCTGCAGCGAAAACCGGGCACACTGGCGATAAACGTGAGCGGAAAGCTACAGCCGGGAGTCACTGCCAAGGACGTGATCCTCGCGACCATCGGCCAGATCGGTGTCGACGGCGGAACCGGTCATGTCATCGAGTATTGCGGGAGCGCGATCGAGGCCATGGACATGGAAGGGCGCATGACGGTTTGCAACATGTCGATCGAAGCCGGCGCTCGCGCCGGTATGGTGGCGCCGGATGACGTGACGATCGAATACCTGAGCGGCCGGCCGCAAGCGCCGCAGGGAAAAGACTGGGATGAAGCTGTGGCACGCTGGCAGGCCTTGCCCGGCGACGACGGCGCCCGATTCGATCGCGCCGTCGAAGTCGATGGCGCCGCACTGCAACCGATGGTCACCTTCGGCACCAATCCGGGCATGGTGATCCCGGTCAACGATCCGGTGCCGGATGCGGGCGGCGACCCGGCATTCAGGAGAGCGCTCGACTATATGCAGTTAAACTCGGGCAAACCTCTTGGCGAAACAGCCGTTGACGTCGTGTTTATCGGCAGTTGCACAAATTCCCGCCTCTCCGACCTGCAGCTCGCCGCACAAATCTTGCGCGGCCGCAAGATTGCGCAAGGCGTGAAGATGCTGGTCGTTCCCGGATCGCAGCAAGTCAAGCGGCATGCAGAAGAGCTCGGGCTCGACAAGGTTTTTCTGGAGGCCGGCGCCGAATGGCGCGAATCCGGATGCTCGATGTGCATCGGCATGAATGGCGACACCGTGCCGAGCGCCAAACTCAGTGTCAGCACGAGCAACAGGAATTTCGAGGGCCGCCAGGGGCTTGGCGCACGCACGGTGCTCGCAAGTCCGTTGACGGCGGCAGCTTCCGCGATCGACGGTCACGTCAGTGACCCGCGGCCGTATCTCGAGGCGCGTTGAAGCATGGATGCCATCAGGGAATTCTCTTCACGCACCGTCGTTTTGCCGGGGGTCGACATAGACACTGACCAGATCATTCCGGCACGTTTCCTGACGACGACGTCCAAAGAAGGGCTCGGTCGGCACCTCTTTTCCAACTGGCGGTATAACGAGGACGGAACCGACAACCCAGATTTCGTGCTAAACAAACCGGACTCCGAAGGCTGCCAGGTGCTCGTGGCGGGAAACAATTTCGGTTGCGGATCGTCGCGCGAGCATGCGCCATGGGCATTACTCGATTTCGGAATTCGCGCAGTGGTCAGTACTTCCATCGCGGATATTTTTCGCAGCAATTCGTTGAAGAATGGACTGCTTCCGATTGTTGTCGACGAAAATACGCATTCCTGGCTGATAGACAATCCAGGCGTCGAAGTCTCGATCGACGTTGCCGCGTCGAGGCTCACCCTGCCCGACGGTCGCATCGTCGAATATCCGATCGACCGCTTTGCCCGCTACTGCCTGCTCGAGGGAATCGATCAGCTCGGCTTCCTGCAGCAGCACGCTGAGGAGATCAGCCGTTTCGAGGAGACAAGATCCTGGACGCCCTGATCACCGTTCTCGCCGGCGACGGTATCGGGCCCGAGGTGACGCAAGCCGGGATCCGGGTACTGGACCGCATCGGCGAGTCATTCGGCCACAAGTTCCGCTTTTCGGATCAACTGATCGGTGGTGCGGCGCTCGATGCGCTCGGCAATCCGTTTCCGGATGACTGCAAAGCCAGTTGCCGGGAGTCCGATGCAATCTTGCTCGGTGCTGTCGGCGGACCGAAGTGGTCGGACCCGAACGCCGACGTCAGGCCGGAACAGGGGCTACTCGCATTGCGTGCGGAACTCGATGTATTCGCGAATCTGCGGCCTGTGCGAATTTACCAGCAGCTTGCAGCAGCGTCCCCGATAAAAGAAGACCGATTGCAGGGGGTTGACCTGATGGTCGTGCGCGAGCTGACCGGAGGCATTTACTTCGGCGACAAAAGCCGCGACGACGAATCGGCGAGCGATATGTGCACCTATCATCGTTATGAAATCGAGCGCATCGTGCGTGTTGCGGCGCAGCTTGCACAGCAAAGAAAGGGATATCTTTGTTCAATTGATAAAGCAAACGTCCTTGAAACATCGCGCCTGTGGCGTGACGTCTGCACGAAAACCATGACCGGAGAATTTCCGGATGTGACACTCGACCACATACTCGTCGATGCCGCAGCGATGCACCTGATCAACCGGCCCGCCGATTTTGACGTACTGGTCACCGAGAATATGTTCGGCGACATACTCACTGACGAAGCATCGATGCTCGCGGGTTCGCTCGGCATGCTTCCCTCAGCATCGCTGGGAGACAAGAAATGCGGCCTGTACGAGCCGATCCACGGGTCGGCGCCGGACATCGCAGGCAAGGGAATCGCGAATCCCTGCGGCATGATCGCAAGCGTTGCCATGTTATTGCGGCACAGCCTGGAACTCGAAGAAGAAGCCGCACTCGTAGAGAGCGCGCTGCGCGAGGCCATAGCGGGTGGTGCCAGGACGGCGGACCTTGTCACTGGCGGCGAGACCGCTCTGTCCACCGCCGAGATGACCGAAATGATCTTGAACAAGCTCGGTTGAATTTGGTCGAAAATCGAAGTGCTATGAACAAGTTCGTCAAACTCTTATCGGTGGCATGCCTGTTCGCGGTAGCGGTGCCCGGCGCATCGCTCGCGGAGGAGCAGCAAGAAGCAAGCGACGACGGGGTTCGAAATTGCATCAATGCAAGCCGGATTCGAAGTACCAAAGTTATCGACGACCGGAATATCCTGTTCTACATGCGCGGCAAGACCATTTATCACAATGTTCTGCCTCGGCGATGCCCGGGCCTGAGACGGGAGGGCCGATTTTCGTATCGTATTACCACCGGCAACCTGTGCCACCACGATCTTATCCGGGTGCTCTACAGCAGTGGCATAGGCCTTGATGAAGGCGTGGGATGCGGACTCGGCTATTTTCGCGAGGTCACCGAAGAAGATGCCGAAGGCATCATTGAAGGATTACCGCGGGATACCGAGGTCAAACCGTTGCCACCGGCCGAGCCGGAGGATGTCACCGAGGAATCGGAGCAGCCTTGAATTAATCCCGGGCGCTACCCGAGCCGCGCAAGCCCCTGCCCGCCGCACGCGACCCTTCCTGCAGCGATAAGGTCGTCCGCGAGATCCGCCCCCTCCTCGATGCAAACCGCCAGTCGGATTTAACGATCAGTCAAACAAGAATTTGTTTATGCGAAAGTTTTGCGATCGCACAGAGCTTCTGCGCCCACCCGGGCACTGGCAGACCGACGATAGTGCAGATTTTATAATTTAAAAACAGCTAGATATAGAATTTATTTAAAGTAAATTGGAAATATAACGATCACGCGGCCGCCTCGGCCAGGGTTGCGAAAAACAGGTCGAGGTCTTGCGGACGGGTGTGTATGTGGGTCGACAATCGCAGCTGGGGATTTTCGGTGGTCCAGATCAGTCGCTCGTCACAGAGCTGCCAGAGCCGCTTCAGTTTTTCGTCCGGCAAATTCAGCCTGAAAGTCACGAGCGAGCCGTACATGCTGTCGTCCTCGGGACTGAGCATCTCCGTATACGGCAACGCACGGGCCCGCGAATAAGCGTCCTTCGCCAGCTCGTGAATGCGCGAAAAAATACGCTCCGCGCCGATCGCCTCGGCAAAATGCAGGCCCGCCATGAAACCTTCGATGAGCGCGCGGTTGTTGGTGCCAAAGCGCATGAAGCGCCCGGCCTTGAGCGTCCTGTCGTTCCAGCCGACCGTGGCAATGAGCGGATAATGCCTTTCCAGCCGCTCCTCGCGCACATACAGTAAGCCCGAACCGGCGGGTGCAAACAGCCACTTGTGCGGGCTGCCGGCGAAGTAATCACAATTCATTTCATCGATGCGATACGGCACCTGGCCGGTCATGTGTGCACCGTCGACCACGGTAACCACGCCTTTTGCCCTGGCGGCATCGCAGATTTCCCGGATCGGCATGAGTAAACCGGTGGGACTCGTGATTCCGCTGAAGCTCAGGACCCGCGTTTTCGGGCCGATCGCGGAAACCACGATGTCCGCAAGTTGCGCCGGGCTTTCCGGCGGCAACGGTAGCGCCACCTCGCGCACCGTGACTTCTCCCTTCGCTTCCCTGACTTTCCAGGGTTCGCGACCACTCGGGTGTTCCTGGTCCGTAATCAGAATTTCCGCGCCCTTCTCCAGCGGCATGCCCCCTGCAATGATGGACATTGCTTCGGTGGCGTTATGCGTGATGGCCAGCTCGTCTTTGCTACAGCCGACGAATCGCGCCAACTCGCCGCGATGGCCGTCGAGTGTCTCGTACCCCCAGCGCGGATAGTCATCCCCGGGGTGCAGGTCATCCAAGTGCAGGCCTGCGCTTTGTTCAAGGTAATCGCAGACGGTCTTGACCACCGGCCTTGCCGCGACACCCACGCTTCCCGTATTGAGGAAAGCGCGTTTGCCGGGCATGAGGAATTGCTCCTCGCGAACGCGGCTCCAGTATGCGTCCGCGTCACCGTCGAGCAAGGACTTGCCCGGCAATGGCGCCGTTTCCGTGCTCAGCGCGCTCGCCGGCAGGCCGAATACGGCTGCCGAATATGTCATCGCGCGAATCGCCTCGCGCCGGTTCATAGTCATCGTCATCCCCCCGGAATGCTGCCCACGCATTCTAGCGGAAACGACGCGGCGTCGGCTCTGTCAGGCAGCGTGGCTTTCCCGGTTGCCCGCGATCAGGAAATAAACACCGATCAACAGCATTACGACCTGGAACTCCATGCCACGCGTCGGGAGGCCTTCCGCCGGCGTGAAGCTCCAGCGTGGCCAGCGCACCATTCCTCAAATCGAGAATTCGGGTGGCACGTCGCGCAAATTGTAGCTTGAACTCATGACGCGCCCGTAAGCACCCGCGTTGGCGATCAGGATGACGTCGTTCTCTTCGGACGGTGGCAACAGGCGATCGCTGCCGAGTTTGTCGCCAGCCTCACAAATCGGACCGACCACCGTGACCGATTCGGTCGCGGCGTCGTACACCCGTGAAAGATTGACAATCTCGTGATACGCGCCGTAAAGCGCGGGCCGGATCAGGGCATTCATTCCGGTGCCGATGCCGATGTAGCGCATATCGCCCTTGCCCTTGGTTTGCGTCACACGGCTCAGCAAGACACCGGCTTGAGATACCAGGTAGCGCCCCGGTTCGAGCCACAGCCGGTACTGCGGATAGGCTTTTTTGATGGCACCGAGCGTGTCGTCCAGCGCTTGCAAATCAAACTGCGCATCACCCGTTTTTTCCGGCACGCCCAGGCCGCCGCCGAGATCAATGACCTCCACATGCGGAAAACGCCCGGCAACCTTGACGAGCTCCGCGGCGACCGAACGCCAGTTGTCCGGATCGAGGATGCCGCTGCCGCTATGCGCATGCACACCAATCACATCGGCGTTCGCATTCTTCACCAGCCGGATCAATGCATCGATTTCAAAACGGGGTATGCCGAACTTTGAATGTATACCCGCAGTCTTCACGTGCTCGTGATGGCCGCGGCCCGTCCCGGTATCCAGGCGGATAAACAGTTTCTGACCCGCGAATATCTCCGGCCAGGCTTGCAAGGGATAAAGATTGTCCAGCGTGACCTGCAACCCTTCGCTCAATGCCCATGCATATTCGTCGCGGGGTGCGAAGTTAGGTGTATATAAGAGTCTCGACTTGTCGAGTTCCGGAAGTACTTGTTGCAAATGCTTTACTTCGCCGGGTGACACGCAGTCAAAGTCGATACCGGCTTCCGCCAGGGTCCGAATAACGTCGTCGTTTACATTCGCCTTGACCGCATAAAGGATCCGGTCGACCGATCCAAGACCCTGCAATCCGGCGGCGGCTGCCCGGATGCTTTCCATATCGTAGACGAAAGCATTCATTTGCTCGTTGCCGAGTTCGATGAGTTTGTCGCGCTTTTTCAGCCACCACGGCTCAACCGCTTCAATTATCGCGGCTTCATCGCGGAATAACTCCTCCCAGCTCGGGCCGAGCGTCGTGCCGCTGCCCGTCTTGCGGATGATCGACGCGTGGAATTTCGTAATCAGCCGCGGCGCCTGCTCCTGGTCAATGACAAAACTGAAATTGAGATCGTTGGCAGCCTGCGAGACCAGGTAAATTCGCTCCTCTTCGAACACCGAGAGTGCTGGCGAAAGCGTCGGCAGAAAGGTGCGGATTTTGCGGCCGACCAGTCCGATCGTCGCACAATGCTCGATAACCTGGACCCTGCAAATCGCTTCGAGATCGTTCACCAATGCTTCCCGCACTTGGTCGGCGACCAGGCTTTCCTCGATATCGATAGATACCGTGACGTTCGTTTCCGAGGTCGAGACAAGATCGACCGATACGCCATGCTGCGCAAAGCAGGCAAATGCTTTTGCGAGAAAACCGACCTCGTGCCACATCGAGGTGCTTTCCATCGAGATCAAAGTGACCCCGCTCCGTGTCGAAATCCCTTTCACCTGCGGCTCGGTTTCCTGCGTAATTGCGGCGACCGTCGTTCCCCGGATGTGCGGCGCCTCGGTGCTACGCACGAATAGCGGGATACTGTGTTTGCGCAGCGGCGACAGGCACCGCGGATGCAGCACCTTGCTGCCACTCGACGCGAGTTCCTGGGCCTCGTCGTATTGCAACTCGATCAGCAAGCGCGCCGAGGGAACCAGCCGCGGATCCGCGGTGAATATCCCGGGAACATCGGTCCAGATTTCAAGGCGGCGCGCCTGCAGGATCGCGGCAAGGTACGCTGCGGAGGTGTCGGACCCTTCGCGACCCAGCAGCACGGTCTCATTCCGTGCATTGCTCGCAATGAATCCCTGGGTCAGGATCACGGCGCCTTTTTCCCGCAGTTTTGTATCCAGCCCCGGATCGACGTCATAACCGCAGGTCGCCGATAAGTAGTTCTGGGCCAGTGACCGATCGACACGATCCTCTGCCCGCAAGATCTCCCGAACATCCTGCAGATGCACATCGAAACCGTCTTTCCGCAGGAATGCCGCACCCAAGGCCGTCGCCATCAGCTCGCCCAGGCCGACTAAGTGCGCATGGATCCGCGGACTCACCTCCCGCACCAGCCGGATCCCCGCCACCAGTCGTGCGATTTCCTGCAAGTAAT
>JBFFKF010000054.1:0-15314 GCA_041555515.1 Woeseiaceae bacterium | reverse complement strand
TGCCGCGCGCATCTGGTGCCAGATGTCGGTGCCTTCCCAGGCGCCATCCCTGACCTCCAGCGACATATTGCCATCGAGGTCCTGGCGGATCGCCGCCAGGTTCCGGCCCGCTCCTTGCAAGGCAAAGCTGCCGTTGACAGTGCCGCTTATGTTGTCCTGGTCGAACATCGATTTGGCGAGCGACGCCAGGTTGACACCACTGAGATCTTCATTGACTGAAATCGCCGGCACGTCACGCGATGCATCGATTCTTACGTCACCGCTATAGGTTCCCTCGTAGAGTTCGGCAGCAAGCGGATGCAGTCGCAACTTTCCGCCCGAGCTATTCAGGCCGAGTTCGAGATTTTTGAATTCCAGCCCGGACAATAATGCTCGGCCGATTTTCAGGCTGCCCTTGGCGTTCAACTCACGGATCAAATCGACCGGAATTTCGAAATCGTCGACCGGTTCTTCATCCGGCGGCGCCGCGGCCGCATCGGGCGGCGCCATGTATCCATCGAGGTTAATCGCGCCAACATTGAGGTCGAAGCGGATTGCACCCGTTTCTGTGAGCGGCAACGACAGGCTTCCGACCATGGTCGAATCGTCGAGGTCAAGTGTCATGGATTCCAGGGCAATTGCCTGTTCAGTAACGGCCGCCTTTGCATTGAAGGACACGCGGGTGAGTGCACTGGCATCTGCCGTCGCTGGCGGTTCGATATCCAGGGAGCGCATCAGGTCCTTCAGCGAAAACTCGGCGACGCGCAACTCCGCCTTTGGCTGCGGAAAGCCCGCGTAGGAGAACGGTTCGACATTTGCCGACATGGAAACGCCCAGTACCGAGAGGTCCATTTCGCCCGGGCTCATGATCTCGGCAGCCGTATCGATCATCATCTCACGCGAGTCGAAGTTGAATGTGGCCGGCTGTGTCGTCATGCCACTGAGCGCGCCGGAAACATTGAGGCCTTCGATCGTAAGCTCCGCCGCGCCTTCGCTCATCGACGTCGTTCCGCGAATGGCCACGTGACCGCTGAGATCACCCGGCTGTGCGGCAAAATCGAACTCTGCGTCGAGATCGAATGGTTCCCCGGGTCCGATACCGTCGCTTTCGAACATCAGGTTGGCAATCGAATAGGCGCTGCCTGCCTGCGCATCCTTGTATGAGACATTCGCGTTCCTGACCACGATGCTGCCGACTTCGACTTTCGGGGCATCTTCCAGCTCCGCTTCCGGGATCTCGACCGGAACCCTCGATGGTCCGGTGTCCCGCGCCGTGGTCAAGTCGTCCCAGTTAGCGCGGCCATCGGCAGCTACTTCCAGGTTAATAACCAAGCCCTCTAGAGATGCCGTGCCGACCGTGGTTTCCTGGCTCAGGATCAGCGGCAGCAGTCGTATGCTGAGGCTTGCCGCATCGAAGCGCATAAATGGCTCGTCACCGAATCCTTCGGCGTTGCCGAGTTCGGTACGGCCGACTTCGATGGCGAGCCATGGAAAGATCGTCAGGGACAGATCACCCTCGATGGTCAGATCACGGCCAGTTGCATCTTTAACGGCTGCGGATATGTCGTCGCGATATTCGTTCGGATCAAAAAACAGCAGGAGCGCCACAGACGCCAGCACAGTAACGCCGATCAGGCCGGCCACTATCAAGAGGAGTGTTCTTACCACGCTGTTCATGTCGTCTGTCGGATAACGAGTCCAGTCTGCGGTGCGCAGTCGCCTAGAATATCAAAGCAATGGGCCCGGTTCTGTGACATTTGCACACAAAAAAGTGCCAAGTCCGCAGGATATGCGGATGGCGCCACGTAGAGCGGCGCGGACTTACCTTCAGTGTGCCAACGAAGAAAGCCGCCTGCGAGCGACAGACGGCCTTTCTTGATTCGTGCGCGGCTAAAGCCGCTGCTACTTGCAGAGACGCAGGTCCCCGTTCAGCGTCTCGATCGTTACGCGGCCCGAGCCGTCGCCCTCGGTGAACTTGAGCTCGTAGCCCGGTGCATATTTGCTGACCCTGACGGCCTCCGGTCCGAAACAGTTGCGAATGTCCCCATTAAACGTTTCGATATCGAATCTGGCCGAAATATCGCCAGCAAACTCGATGTCGACACCGCCATTCACGGTCTCCACGTCCAGCCTGCCGTCATCCAGCAATTGTGCGTGAAACACGATGTCGCCATTGACCGTGCCCAATGCCGCCCGGTCGAAAACGCCGTTGACCACCACGAGATCGCCACTCACGGATTCGACGTCTATCTCTCCGGAAAGGTTTTCCGTGTCAACGTCGCCGCTTACCGAACTGAGCCTGGAGCGCATCGACTTCTTGTCGCCCGAGATCCCCAGGTCGCCGCTGACGGAATTGATGCTGATGTCGGAGTTGTGTGCTTCGGTAGTGATATCGCCACTCACGCTCTCGATGCTCTGTTCGCCGGTCACGTCGGAAATCTCGATATCGGCGCTGACCGTATGAATTTCCAGGGAACTGGCGCCCGGAACCTTGATAAACAGTTCGGAATCGATGTCACGCGAATGTCTGCGCTTCGTTTTGACCTTGATTTCGATCTCATCGCCGTCGCGTTCGAATATCAGTTCATCAACGTCATCGCCCAGCTCGCCGGTAATCTCGACCTGGTTGCGCGACCAGCCTTCAACGTCCACCATGCCGGCGACGTTTGTAATGGATACGGTGCCATCCGAGGCCGCGTCCAAGGATTGATTAATTTCTTCCGCGGCAACACAGGTTGCGCCAAAAGCACCCAAAAAAGTAAGTGTAATAACTCTCATCATTCGTCTCTCTGTAGTTCCGTCCCTAGTTGTCGCCCGGAGCATCGCGCCATCCGGCCGCAACTGTGTTTACTCTAAATATCACCCCTGCGCATTGCTGCGCTCGCAATCGAATCAACCCTCAACATGAGATCGAGTTCCTCACGATAAGTGTTGAACAGCAGTTTCTGCAGTAATTCATTATTAGGCTCCGCGGCCAGCGCAGCATTGATGTCCTCGATCGCCGTGCGAATCAGCTCGATGTTCTTCTCGACCTCCGCGCGCTCTTCGGGCGTCAAACGGGTCAGCTCTTCATCGATCTTCACCGCAAGCGAACGCCTGGCGTCCTGATAATCCGGACCGAGGTTGTACATGCTGCCAAACTGTGCCGACGCCTGTTCGAATACCAGCGTCGGCCCTTCGGCCACCGGCGATACCGGGCTGGCATCCTCGGTCACGGCCAGGTAAGTCACGCCGGAAGAGCCGGCGACAAGCAGCACCACCGCTGCTGCCTGGGCCCACACGCTGTTCCAGGCAGTGCGACCCGGTCTCGCGGGCTGCGTAATCGCTTGCTCGATGCCCGGCCACAAATCCCGGTCGGGCGTCACTTCGGTCGACAGCTTTGCCGCTGCGGCCATCAGCTCGTCGTCGAAGTTTCTGTTGTTTTCCTCGTTCATGCGCATTCCGTATTCAGTTGTTGCGCGAGCAATCTGCGCGCGCGATGTAATTGTGCTTTGCTCGTCCCTGCCGCGATGCCGAGCATCTCGCTCGTCTCGTCGTGGCTGTATCCGTAAACCGCATGCAGTACAAACACGTGCCTTGCTCCACTGGGCAATTCGTTTATGGCGTGTTCCAAATCGCGAAACCCGCCACTGTCACCGATCGTCTGCGGCGTCGATGAACCCTCCGATACCGCCCTGATTCGATCCTGTTCCCGGCGCGACTTGCGCATCCGGCCGAGTACCGTATTTACCGCTACCCGGTGCAGCCAGGTGCCAAAGGCACTCTCGCCGCGGAATTCGTTCAGCTTGCTCCACGCCTGGATAAATGCATCCTGCGTGCAGTCTTCCGCTTCGGCGACATTGCCGGTCATCCGCAAGCAAAGTCCGTAAACCTTGTCGATATGCATGCGGTAGAGCGCCTCGAAAGCAGCCGCATCGGCCGTCTGTGCCTTGCGGATCCAGGCGCGCTCCTCTAACGCCGCATCAGCCGCCACGGCCTGAGCCTCGTAATCTGAGTTCGCGGCCCTTGCCGCCGATAGCGCTCCCAATCGCCTCAACTCCCTTTCCTTTATTACTTTGATGAAAATAAGCGGCCATAGGTTTAACCCGCTGCCGTCGTTTGCCGGCAAATGATTGATTTCAGAATGAGTTTCACAGCATTTCTGGTATTATGCCTCAGGCCTCCCCGGCTCACGCGGGCGCAGCATTGGCCAGCTGAATAATAATAAAATGGCATAATTTTCAATGGCTTATCCCGATTTGCACGAAGCGCGCAAAAATACGGGCAGGATGCCACCGCAGGTGGCACGAAACTGATGACAGGACGTTCGATTCTGTACCTTGGCGCAAGCGAGTTTGCCGCCGACTTCTGTGACAAACTGAAGGCCCTGCCTGTCTGCGAAAAATTCACCGGGTCGCCGACCCTGGAGATGCCCGAAAAGGCACCGAAGAAAGTCGACCTGGTGATGTTCGAGGCCGGACCCCTGATTGCGAAGTCCGGCAAGAGCCTGCCGGCACTGATCCAGAAGTTGTCGGCCTGGCCGCTGGTCGCGGTCACGCGCCATGACCAGGAACACCGCGGAATAGCAGCAGTGCGCGCCGGCGCCCAGGGCTATGTCTGCGTAGAAGATGTCCAGGATACCGAGCTCGCGGCGATCATCGACCATGCGGTCCGGCGTCACACGCTGTTGCAGCGGCTTTCCGACAGGGACAGCACCGTTCTTTCGATCCTGCAAAGCATCAACGACGGTGTAATTGTCGTCGACAGCCACGGCCATGTTCTGGATATCAATCCGGCGGCGCGTTCGATCCTGGGGCTGGCGCCACGCGCATCCGTGAGCGCCGAATGGGGCGCAGAGTTTTGCAAATTCGGCGCCGACGGCAAGACCCAAATCGATCACGAAGAATTGCCCCTGGTCAAAGCGTGCAGGGGCCAGAAGTTCTCAAACCAGGTTGCCGTGTACCGGGCACCAGGTCAGGCCGACACGGTACTGAGTATCAATGGGCAGGGGCTTTACGACGGTGGCCAAACGCTGGTCGGCGGCGTCATTACCTTTCGCGATGTAACCGACATCACCCGCAAAACGCTCGAACTTGAAAAACGTGCTCAATACGACGATCTCACGCTTCTCCCGAATCGCAGGCTGTTCACACAACAACTGGAGAAAGCGATCGGTCGCAGTCAGCGCAGTAATCGGCCGCTTGCTGTCTTGTTTATTGACATCGATCGCTTCAAGTCTGTCAACGACACGCTTGGGCACGACATCGGGGACGAGCTCTTGCGCCAGGTAGCCGATCGCCTTAACAAGAACCTGCGGATCGGCGATTTCTCGGGGCGCTGGGGCGGCGACGAATTTATCGTTTGCCTGGAAGACTTCGGCGATCAGAGAAACGCTGCCGCCGTTGCGCAAAAGCTCGTGCTCCTCCTGTCGGAGAAATATGACGTCTGCGGCAGCGAAGTATATGCAACGCCGAGCATCGGTATCTCGATCTTTCCGGGCTCCGGCGAGCAGGCCGAACGGCTTATCAAGGCTGCAGACCTTGCGATGTACCAGGCGAAAAAGCGCGGTGGCGGACGCTTCCAGTATTACTCTGCCGCACTGAATGCCAAACTCGAGCAACGCGAAGAACTCGAAGTCGGCTTGCGCCATGCGCTGGTGCGCAACGAGTTCGTACTGCACTACCAGCCGCGCATCGACGTCAGCTCCGGTCGCCTGATCGGACTCGAGGCACTTCTGCGTTGGCAGCACCCGCGTTTCGGCTTGTTACCGCCGGGAAGGTTCCTGCAGATTCTCGAAAGCAGTGGCCTAATTCATTCCGCCGGCGAGTGGGTAATCAACACGGCTTGCAGGCAACTGGCCTCGTGGCAGCGCCAGTTCGAATTGCCCGATCTGTCCATCGCTATCAATCTTTCGCCGCAGCAGTTGAAACACGGCCGGCTCGTTAAAGCCGTCGGCAAAGCGTTGGAGGACACCGCGCTCGATCCCGGCTGCATCGATCTGGAAATCGGCGATGGCGATATCGTGCGACGGCGTTCTGCGGAACTCGAAACATTACAGGGATTGCGCGCATACGGTGTACGCCTTTCGCTGGATCACTTCGGCACGCGAGACATTTCTTTCAGCTCGCTGGATACAGGTGTTATCGACAGCTTCGTCCTGGATCAGTCGCTCATACAGGATGTCGAATCCAACGGTAGTCACCAGCGCATTGTTCGCGCGGCGATTGCGATGGCACGCGGACTCGACATCGAGGTGGCGGCAGAAGGCGTCGAGACGATTACGCAACTGGAGTTCTTGCGTAGCTGCAATTGCGACCTGGCACAAGGCTTCCTGATCAGCCGCCCGATGCAAGCGGAAAAGGTTTCGTCAATCCTGAGAAGCGAAATCGCGGGAACCAGGTTGTTATCCAGGGGAATGCCCTAGAACTAGGGGTGCCCGGTACCGCATTGCCAGCAGGCGGAAAACTGTCCCTCGTTCTCGGCCTCACAACGCCCGCAACGCCACGGCGCCGACGGGCTTTCCTGCAGGATATTGGTACTGTCGATGAGCTGTAAGGCGCGATCGTAATCCAGGTCGTTCTCGACCCACAGCTCCGGCCAGACTTCCTGGAACGGCATTTCGCCGACGATTCCGCCGAGGTGTTCGTTACGCACAAAAGCCGGAATGCCTTCGCTGATCAGCAGATTCTTGAAGTGATTTACCGTGACCAGCGAATCGGTCGATGTTACTTTTTTCATCGCAGTTGCCTGAGATAAGCGGCCGGGTCCTCGCCGCGTTCGAGCACTTCAACGAGCGCCGATCCGATTATCGCACCGGCCGCGTGCTTGCCTACGTTTACCACATCCTCCGCCGTTCGTATGCCGAAGCCCGCACAGACCGGAATCGGCGACAGCGCCGAAACCTGGTCGAGGTAATCCGCAAGATCCGGCGGCAATCCGCGGTCGCTACCCGTGATCCCGGTAATCGTCACCGCGTACAGGAATCCTCGCGACGCATCGGCCAGCACCTGCATTCTCTCCACGGGGGTCGCGGGCGTCACCAGCTGGATGAGTCCCACACCTTCTGCTTCGAGCGCGGAGGAGATTTCCGGGCTCTCTTCGAACGGCAGGTCCGGCACGATGAAGGCGCATACGCCGGTTTCCCTTGCCCGGCTCGCCAGTTTCCCGTAACCGAACTGCAGCAGCGGATTGAGGTAGGACATCATCACGAGCGGCGTCGTCACGCGCCCATCCAGTGCATCGAGTTGCTCGAATATCCAGCTGAGCGTTACGCCGTTTTCGATTGCTGCGAAGCTCGAGCGTTGTATGGTCATGCCGTCCGCCATCGGGTCCGAGAACGGCACCCCCACTTCGACCACGTCTCCGACTTCAGCAATCGCGCGCAGTGATGAAGCAAATGTAGCGGGGTCCGGATAACCGGCGGTGATGAACGGCACGAGACCGGTGCGGCCATCGTTGTTTGCGGCCGTAATGGCCTCGCTTATGCGCTCATGCAGCTGCATTGACATTGGTCCTTGCCGGGTATTTCGTCAGCGTCGGCATGTCTTTGTCGCCGCGGCCAGAATTTCCGATGAGAATTCTTTTGCCCGGGTTTGCGGCTGACCAACGTTTCGCGGCAGCAAAAGCGTGCGCCGTTTCCAGGGCGGTCAGTATGCCTTCCGTAGCGCACAGTTCCTCCAGCGCCGCGAGCGCTTCATCGTCACTCGCCGTGGTATAAGTGACGCGGCCCAACGCCTGCAACAGTGCGTGCTCCGGGCCGACACCGGAATAATCCAGGCCGGCGGAGATGGAATGCGTCTCCTGAACATTGCCGTGCTGATCCTGCAGGATGATCGAATAGCAACCTTGCAGCACGCCCGCGGTACCGGTTGCCAGCGTTGCTGCGTTCTGTCCGAGCCCATCGCCCGTGCCGCCGGCTTCGACGCCGATCAACTCGATCTCGCTGTCGCCCAGTAACGGATAGAAGAGACCGATCGAATTCGAACCACCACCGACGCAGGCGAATGCAACATCGGGCAGACCGCCGGCCAGTTCAAGGATTTGCTGGCGCGCTTCCTCGCCGATGACGCGTTGCAGTTCCCGCACGAGATAGGGATAAGGATGGGCGCCGACCACCGAGCCGAGCAGGTAATAAGTCCCCGCCGGATCCGATACCCAGTCACGCAAGGCTTCGTCGATGGCTGCACGCAGCGTTTTGTCGCCGGATTCGACCGCGATCACTTCTGCGCCCAGACGATGCATGCGGTCGACGTTCGGTGCCTGCCGCTCCATGTCAACCGCGCCCATGTAGACCCGGCACGGCAGGCCAACCCGCGCGCATGCCGCTGCGGACGCGACCCCGTGCTGACCGGCACCCGTCTCCGCGATTACGCGTTTCGCGCCAAGCTTCCTGGCGAGCAGGGCCTGGCCGATCGCGTTGTTGATCTTGTGCGCGCCAGTGTGAGCCAGGTCTTCACGCTTCAACCAGACGTCCGCGCCCCAGAGTTCAGACAGCCGCGGCGCATGTGTCAATGCCGTCGGCCTGCCGACCCACTCGCGCAATTCTCTGCGGTACTCATCCTGAAATTCTTCACTCGGCAGGAATTCCCTGACACCACGTTCGAGCCGTTCGAATGCGGGAACCAGCGTCTCCGGTACATAGCGGCCGCCAAAAGGGCCGAAGCGGCCGCGCTCGTCGGGCAGTTCACCGGCAAGCGACGCTTTTAGTAATCTTTCCGCTTCATCGGCGTCCAGTACCGCTTTCATCTCCTGGCTTCCTCGTTCAGTGTTTCGGCATTCCTCACAGCATCAATGAATGCCTTTATCTTGGTCGCATCTTTCTCGCCGGGCGCCGATTCAACACCACTCGATACATCGACACCAAAAGGTGCCACTTTTTTTATAGCTTCAGTCACGTTCGCAATGCTCAGGCCGCCAGCGAGTATCATGTTGCCGCGCTTCGCCATTCGCGCTGCAAGCCTCCAGTCCACGGTCTCGCCACTGCCGCTCAGCGCGCCTTCGTAGACGAAGATCTCCGGTAACTGCTCACGACCCAGGTCCCCGCCCTCGCGCAGCACCGGCCATCTTTCTATTTCACCGGGCACATCTAGATGCTCGAAGTCGCCAATATCGGTCTGCAACACGTGCGGCCGTAATCCTGTTCTGACTTCCTGCCATTCCGCAACGGATGGGTGCATCATGACGGCAACTCGTTTTACTGTTTCCGGCACCCGTTGCGAGATTTCCACGGCCCGCCGCACACTGATTTTGCGCACCGACTCCGCGAACACGAAGCCTACAGCGTCGGCACCAGACTCGACAGCGGCGGCAACCGCGGCAGCATCCGTTAAACCGCATATTTTTACCAGCGGCATCAGGCGGCAACCTCGTCACGACCCGCGCTCAGCATTTCAGCAATCAGGTCGGCAGGATTTTCTGCTCGCATCAGCGCGGTGCCGACGAGCGCTGCCCCATAACCCCATGCCGCGACCTGTGCCGCGTCTTCCGCTGTATGCAGCCCGCTTTCCGCGACCGCTGTCACCCCGTCCGGCAACAAAGGCCCGTATCTTTGCAGTCGCGCCTTGTCGACCTCTAGCGATCTCAGGTCGCGCGTGTTGATGCCGACAAGAAATTTGTGTTGCTCCGCGCGTTCCCGGATTGCATGTTTTTGCGCTATCTGCGCCGCTCGCTCGAGATCGCTTTTGTCGAACACCTCCAGCAGCACGAAGAGATCATTCTCGTATGCACAATCGAGCATGCTTGCGAGCTGCCCGTCGTGAAGTATCGCGGCGATCAGCAGGACACCACTCGCTCCTGCTTCCTTCGCCTCGAGGATCTGTGCCGTATCAACGAGAAAATCCTTGCGCATGACCGGAACCTCGAGCTCCGAAACCGCGGCCACGACTTCTTTCAGATGAGCAAGTTCGCCATCGAAGCGTTTTGGTTCGGTCAACACGGATATTGCGGCCGCACCGCCTGCGACATAGTCCAGTGCCCGGTCGACTCGCGCCGTTTTCTTATTCGCAAGCGAACCTTCGGCGGGTGAACGGTCCTTGATTTCCGCGATCAGGTCGAAGCCCTGCAGCCGTAAGGGAAACGCCGGCCGGTCGAGCGCGTCCGATACGAATGCACTCTTCAGTGCTGCGGCACGTTGCGCGCTCTCCCGCGCCATTTGTTTGAGGAAATTTCCCATCAGGCGGCAAAGTGTTTTTCCATTGCTTCCAGGAACGCGGCGCCCTGACCGTTGTCGATCGCTGCGCTCGCCATCTCCAGACCGGATGCGTGATCACTGACCAGTCCGGTCACCTCGAGGATCAGCGACGTGCCCATGAGTATCGCGTCACGGTGCGCCCCTTTGTCCTCGCCTTTCAAAACCTTTGCCAGCGCGGTGGCATTGTGCGCGGCATCGCCGCCGCGCAGGTCTTCGGGCGCACATCGAGCAACGCCATAGTCTTCAGGCGTCCTGACGGATGTTTCGACAGAGCCGCGCCGCACGTCATACAGGATGAAATCGCCGGCCGGAGATGCTTCGTCCCAGCCCGGCTCGCCGTGCACCACGAACACACGCTCGATCGGCATGCCCGACAGCGTGTCCGCCATGAGCCCCGCCGCTTCCTTGCTCCATGCACCGACCAGCTGATACGGCGGCGCGGAAGGATTGGTCAGCGGTCCCAGCATGTTGAACACGGTGCGCACGCCCAATGCTCCGCGCACCGGCATGATCGACTTCATTGCGGGATGGTATGCGGGCGCGAACAGGAAGGTGAAATTCAGCGCCGCAAGACAATCGATCGCCGCCTGTTCGCCGAGCGGCAGCGGCATGCCGAGACATTCGAGCACGTCGGCGCTGCCTGACTGACTGGAAACGGATCGATTGCCATGCTTGACGACCCTGGCGCCGGCAGCCGCCGCGAGCAGACCAGCGCCGGTCGAAAGGTTCAGGCTGCCCGAGTTGTCCCCGCCGGTGCCGACGGAATCCACGGTTGGCGGACCTTCCGGGATCGCGGGACGTAGCGACAGTTCACGCATGGCCGTCGCGAATCCGCGGATTTCCGCCGCCGTCTCGCCCTTTGCGCGCAGAGCCGCCAGCAGCGCGCCGGCGAGCGCAGCATCCATTTCCCCGGCTGCAAGCGTGTGCATCAGCCCGGCGGCTTCGGCTTCGCTTAAATCGTTGCCATCGAGCAGGCGGTCGAGTAATGCCGAATAAGTGTTGCTCATTGTCTGGTCATCTGCATAAAGTTCAGAAGAAGCCTGTCTCCCTCCGGCGTTAATACACTCTCCGGGTGAAACTGTACGCCATGGAGTGGCAGCGACCTGTGGCGCACCCCCATTATTTCGCCTCTGTCGGTCTCGGCCGTAAGCTCGAGCTCCGCGGGCAAGGATTTTGGCTCCGCACAGAGCGAATGATAACGGCCGGCCACGAACGGTTGCGACATCCCGGTGAACGGCGAGCCATCGTCGTGCTTCACCAGCGACGTCTTGCCGTGCATCAGGCGCTCTGCGCGCACGATACCGCCGCCGAAATGGCTTACCAGGCACTGATGCCCCAGGCAGACGCCGAGTATGGGGATCAGCTCGCTGAAGGCATCAATCATTGCGAGGGAACATCCCGCGTCCCCCGGCCTTCCAGGGCCCGGAGAGATGACCAGGTGTGTCGGTTCGAGCACCAGGGCCTCGTCTGCTCCGATAGCATCGTTGCGATGCACGAGCACCTTTGCTCCCCTTGCGGCGAATGCCTGTACAAGGTTGTAAGTGAAAGAATCGTAATTGTCGATCAACAGGATTCTGACGCCGTTCACAGCCCCTCCCCCGCGATCTCCAACGCGCGCCTCAATATGGCGCTTTTCGCGAGCACTTCCCTGTATTCCTTTTCCGGCACACTGTCGGCGACGATCCCGGCGCCCGCCTGCAGGCTGAATTCGTCGCCGTTGAAAACCAGGGTGCGAATCGTGATCGCCTGGTCCATGTCGCCACTGATGCCGAAGTAACCCGCGGTGCCGCCATAAAGCCCGCGACCCGTTGGCTCCATCTCGTCGATTATTTGCATCGCACGCACCTTGGGTGCCCCGACCAGCGTGCCCGCGGGGAAGCAGGCCGCAAACAGGTCAAAGGCGTCGTATTCCGAAGCAAGCTCTCCCTGCACGCCACTGACGATGTGCATGACGTGGCTGTAGCGCTCGATGGCACGGTAGGGATCGACATGCACGCTGCCCGCGGCGGCGACCCGGCCCAGGTCATTGCGGGCAAGATCGACCAGCATCACGTGTTCCGCGGATTCTTTCGGGTCCGCGAGCAGAGTTTTCTCGTTCCTCTGGTCTTGCTCCGGGGTAGCTCCTCGCGGCAGGGTGCCGGCTATTGGCCGCAGGGACGCCGTCTTGCCCTGCAGTTTGACCAGCGCCTCGGGTGATGAACCGACGACTTTCAGCGCACCGAACTCCAGATAGAACATGTAGGGCGAGGGATTCAGCAGGCGCAATGCGCGGTACACCTCGAAGGGCGGTACATTGCTGCGGCCCTGAAACAGCACCGAAATGACGATCTGGTAAATGTCACCCGCAGCAATGTATTCCTTGCATGCGCGTACGCGTTCGGCAAATTCTCCCACGGTCATGTTGGGCGCCGGCACTGATACCTTGATGTCCTTGCCGTTCGCCGGCACGGCGCCGCGCAACAGTCTCACGACTTCGTCTCGAAGACTCTTGCGTTCTGCTTCCGGACCCTGATGCAGCAGAGCGACGCGGCGCGTCAGGTGATCGAAGACGAGTACCGATGATGTGGCGCAGAATGCTGCCTGCGGGATTCCGGCCTGCGGCTTTCCCGTGCGTGGCAACTTTTCGAACAAGCGCACCACATCGTAGGCGGACACTCCAACTAAACCGCCGGTAAACGGCAGACCCTCCACGTCTGGTGCCGCCACCGGTGCGTGCTTCAGTGCGCTGCGCAGCGTGTCCAGATATTCATCCCTCGATAGTGGCTGCGCGTGGAGATCGTTGCCAACCTGCAAACCATCTTCGTCGAGACGCAGGTCGAGCGCATCGCCGAATCCGAGGAAGGAATAACGCGCGAGTCGTTCGCCGCCTTCGACACTCTCGAGCAAAAACCTCGGCTTCAGTGCCGAAAGTTTCAGGTATGCCGATACCGGTGTGTCGAGATCGGCCGCTATGTCGAACGGTGGCTGCATTTGTCCTTTGCGTGTCTCTTGTTCTTGACTTGTGTTCATCATCTGTACAGCGCCGCTCTCGCACCTCCCTGTGGTTGACCCGGGCGTCCTGCCCTCGGCCCTGCGGGCTAACGCCTTCGGCGTTATCCAAAGTCGCTCCCGGCGATTTTGTCGCGGCATAAGTACATCCATGTACAAAAAAACCCATCCCCGTATGGCGGCGGAGATGGGTCTACTGATTACAGTTTCTATACGCTAAACGTCAGGCAGCCACCCACTCCTCGCGAGGCAGCCACCACCAGCTCTGATTGGCTCGAAGTTCAGCGTTCATGCCGGCGAGTATCCGCGCAGTCCCGACCACCGTCAAGTGATGCTGAATTCCCCGGGGATGCCCTGCAGGCACCGATTTCACATGCTGTGACTGGCTGGCGAAATTTTGCGCATTTTGCGAGGATTTCCCGGAGCATACCGGGACCCCTTTGCGGTGAGCGCGGGAGCGATCGCGGCCTGTAGCGCGGCTTTCCAGAAAAAGGAAAATCGCCCCCCCGTGCCGGAGCCCTTGGATTTAGGCCATTTAACAGAATATCGCCAAAACAACGTGTCTTTTCAATGAGTTAAGTAACATGCCTAAAAAGTTGGCCAAAATGGGTTCAAAACACTAGGATTTGTGTATAAAAATAGATTTTGCACAAACGCGGCGCCGGAGAAGTGCGTCCACACATGGCACCCAGGATAATTAGGACCAAGGTGCCGGCCATACCGGAATAAATAGAATTACAGGAATCGGTGCGTGGCAAAAGCGTTAGAAAACCCCGGGGGCGATCCGACGTATCTCGATTTTTTCGGGTTTACGCGGCCACCTTTTGCGCGTCTCTCCAAACCGGCCCAGATCTTTCACACCGAGCAGTACTCATTGTTGATGGCTCATCTCGCGGCCGCGACGGAACAACCCGATTGCCTGGTCGTCGTCTGCGGCGCCGATGGCTCCGGCAAGACAACATTACTGAACCGCTACATCACGAGCCTCGGCGATGATGTCTGTTTTGCGACCATCGATGAAACCTGCACTGGCGAGAGGGAATTCTATACCGCGTTCCTGAGACAACTCGGTTTCAGCGACATCACCGGCACCTCACGCGAGCTGTGGCATATCACCAAGGAATTCCTCGTGCATCGCGGTATGGCCGGCGAGCCGGTGCTGATGATGATCGATAATGCACACCTTGTTAGTCCGAACGTGCTGGAACAACTGCGTCGCATGTCAGCGATCAAGGTAAACGACCGCCGTGTGCTGAGCATGGTGCTTGCCGGTACCTCGGACCTGAATCGCATCATGGATTCTCCGGCGATGAGTCAGGTCAAATTTGCCAGCCAGGTCCATTTCAATATTCGCGTATATACCGAAGAGGAAACTGCGAACTATGTCTGGCATCGACTGAGGCTCGCCGGTGGCAGTGATATCGTTAGTTTCGCCAACGAAGCGCATCCGCTCATCTACCGCTATACGGGCGGCATTCCGAAACTCATCAACGTGCTTTGCAATGACCTGCTCACGGAAGCTTTCGCCAGAGAGTCACACGAGATCACGGAAGAACTCGTGCGGCACGTGGCGGATGATCGCAAACTCCTGCCACACGTTGTTCCCTTGCAGGGCAAGGGCCGGCGCAAGACCGATCCCGATTTCAAGCTGATGCAGCCCAATGAGATAACCGGCGAACGCATAACGCCAAGGGATTCAGTGGCCAAGGGTACCGTCGGCAAGGAACCGAAAACGCAACGCAAGAAACCGAGTGCCGCTGACACGAACCTGCTGGAACAGATCTCGGAACTTTCGCAGCAGGTTGGCGAACTCAGGACTGACAGGATGCAGGCCCTCGAAGAAATGGGAATACGTGACAAAGAGAATACGGATCTCCGCGCCAAACTGGAAACGCAGACGGCCGATGCAAAGAAGCTCGCTGCTACCGCGAAGGAAAATGGCATAGAGATCGAGCGTCTCAGGAAAGCGCTTGCGGAAAGCGAGAAAGCCCTGCACAAGAGCGAGAGAAACTCGAAGAAACTCTCCGCTGATCTCGACAAGGAACGAAAGGTCGCAAAAGCCTCACAGACTGCTGCGAGCGAGCAATTCACCAGTACCGTCGAGGATCATAAAGAAGAGGTCGAACAGCTGAAGAAAGCTCTTTCTGACAGCATGAAGGCGCTGCAAAAGAGCGAAAAG
>JBFFKF010000053.1:0-16495 GCA_041555515.1 Woeseiaceae bacterium | reverse complement strand
CCGGAGGATGCTGCTCTCAGCAGGTGGCGGGCATCGCGGGCGCTTCCCGAAGCATCGAAACGCTCGACGAACTTGGAACCGATGCGGCGCAACAGAAAGCTGACTGCCGGAAATTTCTTCATCTCACCTTTGATGACGAAGGCGAATCGCGGTGGCAGGTAGCCGAAGAGGACGATGCCGTCGACGTAGCTCGCGTGATTGGCGACGACGACGCAGTGTCCCTCGGGCAGATTCTCGATCCCGCGCATTTCCACCGGTATGCGGGTCAGTCCGAAGGTGGCCCGGGCGCATGCAGTGACCCAGCGACGACACCTGTCCAGCCCGGGCAGGATCAGGGCGAACAGAATCCCGGACAATACGCAGCAGACAAACGCAATCCACGCATAAATCCCAAAGATAAAGCCACCGATTCCGCTTCTGGCTGGAGGGTCAATCTGGGTCATTTGCTATGTTTTTGTGGCTGCGTCGGTCTTGAATTGCACTTTTTGCTGTGACGCACGTCACTTTATGTTAATGCCGGAATGAAATTTGTGACCTCGGTCACGCCTGTATGGACTGTGCGTCATCATACTCAATTCCTTGAGAAATCCGTTGCTTGGCGATGTTTTGGTCGATGTGCAAATACGGTCTGATGCGATTCCCGGGTGGGGGCGATTGTAGTGACCGGGAACTCGCAAAGATAGACTGAAATAACCAGGCGGGCCATGGACGGCACACAGAGTTACTGAAAATATGACAAGTAGTCGGCCTGACAAACAGGACAAGCCACGATCAAGCTCGGAAGAGCTGGTTGACCAATTCCTGGATGCAATCTGGATGGAGCGCGGCTTGTCCGCCAACACGCTGGGCGCTTATCGGGCCGACCTCATGACACTGTGGCGCGGCCTGGCCGAAAAGGACGTTGCCATCGAGAAAGCCGAGAAAGCGGATCTCCTCGAATTCATCGCACAGCGTGTCGAATCGGGTGCCAAGCCCCGTTCGACCGCCAGGCAATTGTCGAGCTTCCGTCGCTTCTTCCGCTACATCATGCGCGAGGGGCTGCGCGATACGGATCCGACCGCCGATATCGAGATGCCCCGCATCGGACGCTCGCTGCCGAAATCCCTGACCGAAGACCAGGTTGATGCGCTGTTACAGGCGCCCAATACCGATGAGCCGCTGGGTCATCGCGACCGTGCCATGCTCGAGCTTCTGTACGCGACCGGCTTGCGCGTATCGGAGCTGATCAACCTCAAGCAGTCGCAGGTGAACTTCAACCAGGGCGTCCTGCGCATCGTCGGCAAGGGCGATCGCGAAAGACTGATACCGCTTGGCGACGAATCGCAAAGATGGTTGAGGGATTTCATCGACGGCCCGCGCATGGAAATCCTGCTGGAACGGCAGACCGACTACCTGTTCCCGACGCGTCGCGGCAATCGCATGACCCGGCAGGCCTTCTGGCACATCATCAAGCGCTACGCGCAGAAAGCAGGCATCGACAAGAAACTATCGCCGCACAGCCTGCGGCATGCGTTCGCGACGCATCTCCTGAACCGGGGGGCGGATCTCAGGGTCGTGCAGCTGCTGCTGGGGCACAGCGATCTTTCGACAACCCAGATCTACACGCACGTCGCAAGGGAACGCCTGAAAGACCTCCACGGTCAACACCATCCCCGGGGCTAATAACCCGAATTCACGCGTATCGGCGAAACAAATGGCCTTGTCGGCAGGTCTACTCTGTTACAATCGCGTCGCTTCGGCAGAGCCCTCCAGGACATCTTGATGAACAAATTATTTCTGAAAACCGGTAAGTTGCTGGCAGCCGTGCTGCTGCTGATCGCCGTGCCCGCAGCTTCGGATGATGTCTCTCCGGAACTTCAGAAGGTTCGCAATATAGTTTCCGAACGATTCGTCGAGATCGCTCCGGAGGAAGTATTCGATAGCCCGATCCCGGGCTGGTACATGATCCGCAAGGGAGCGATCGTCGCCTATATAACGGGCGATGGCCGTTACCTGCTGCAAGGCGACCTGATCGATCTTGACAGGAATGCCAACCTGAGCGAGCTGAGTCGCAACGATGCCCGCGTCGAAATGATGTCGGCAGTCCCGGATGAACATTTAATAGTCTTCTCGCCGGAGCATGTAGAGCACAGCATTGCCGTCTTTACCGACATCGACTGCACGTTCTGCCGTCGCTTGCACGCGCAGATCGATCAATACATGGCCGAGGGCATCGAGGTTCGCTATTTCCTGTATCCGCGCAACGGTCCGCGGTCGGCATCGTGGGTCAAGGCCGAGAACGTCTGGTGCGCCGACGATCGAAATGAGGCGCTGACTCTCGCGAAGCTGGACAAGCAATTTCCGACGCGTAGCTGCGATGCATCGATGGTCAGCACGCATTACTCGATCGGCCAGAATGTCGGCCTGACAGGAACGCCCGCCATCGTGCTGGATAATGGCACCTTATTCAGCGGCTATATGCCCGCCCCGCGGTTGAAAGAGGCCATCGTCGCCAGCAGCCAGTAAGGTTTCTGCAAGGCATCAGCCTTTTCCGCGCCTGACTTCATGTAAGTGAATGCCGTTGTTCTGACCGGCGTCCTCGAAATATTTCTCGAGCGCAAATAATCCGCTGCGAAACGCGATTTCGTCCCAGGGAATCTCGTCCTTCGTGAACAGTCTGGCGTCTAGCGATTCGTGGCCGGCCGCGAACCCGCCCACTAGTTTCCCGGTAAAAAACAGATGCACCTGGGCTGCGTCGATTACATCGACACACGCAAACATATGCCCGAGTTCGACCTCCGCACAGGCTTCTTCCATTGTCTCCCGGGCAGCGCCCTCCGCAACAGTCTCTCCGATCTCCATGAACCCCGCCGGCACGGTCCAGTACCCGTAGCGCGGTTCGATCGAGCGTTTGCATAGCAGGATCTTGCCGTCCGATTCCGTCACGCAGCCGACGACTATCTTCGGGTTCTCGTAATGCACCATGTGGCAGGTGCCACATACCCAGCGGTGCATGCTGTCGCCGTCAGGGGTTTTCCGCGCCACGCGATTGCCGCAATTGGAGCAATACTTCATTGGTCTGGGCCAGGTTCTGCTAACGGGTAATAAGGGGTCGGGCTTGATTGGTGCCGGGAGCGAGAATCGAACTCGCACTCTGTTGCCAGAACCGGATTTTGAATCCGGCGCGTCTACCAGTTCCGCCACCCCGGCGCGGATTTCGAAGTATAAGCGTGGTGTTTGAGTACCGCCACACCCCAATCCGCCCACAATGGCTGCATGAGCCGATACGATTGGTGCGGATTGATCTTTGGTGGGATTGCCTGGAAATACTCAACTTGAATGGGCCTGGTTCACGGCTGGAGCCGCTCCTACAATCGAATGAGTGCGACCTTTCCCCGGCCACATGCATCTAAAGGATCAGACATGAGCAAATTTGGCGATATCCAGATCGATCCCGGGATCGTGAAGCGGGCCGCGAGGGGCGACGCGAAAGCGCATGAGATTATCTATCGTGCTTTTTCGGCGCCGGTTTATTCGGTGTGCCTCAGGTTCACGCGAATTCCGGCGCAGGCCGAGGACCTGCTGCAGGACACATTCATGGAGGTCATCCGCAGCATCGGCAACTTCCGGGGCGACGCGCCGCTCGGTTTCTGGATAAGGCAGGTAGCAGTCTCCAAGGCGCTCATGTTCTTGCGCTCTGCCTGGCACAAGCGGGGCCAGAGCCTGGATGACGACTGGGAAGAGTCGGCAACCGGCACGGGGCATGGAAATCCGGTGCAACCGGAACAGGCGATCGATCTGGATGCCGCGCTCGGAGCACTGCCGCCGGTAAGCCGGGCTGTTGTCTGGCTGCACGACGTCGAGGGATTTACGCACAAGGAGATCGCGGCCTTACTCGGAAAGACCGAGAGTTTTTCCAAGTCGCAGTTGTCACGCGCGTACCAGAGATTACGTCCCCTGCTGGATGCGGAGGTGACAAGAGCCGAATCGGCCACGGCAATGCAAGGATCCTCCGTGCTCGGCAGCTATTGATTGAAGCCTTTGTCAGGCAAAGCGAAAGACTGAAAAGCGAATGAACGATGAGTGATAGTGGCAACAAGCAGGACGAAATGATGAATTGCGGATTGAGTATCCAGGAACACGATGTGTTGCAGCAGAGATTGCGTGAACTAGAGGATACGCCGCCGCCGCGCGCGGTATGGCAGCGTATCGAGGAGCAAGCGCGTGCGGAAGGCTTATTTGCACAACGTGTGCCCGAGCGCACGAAATGGTTGGCGGGTGCCGGACTTGCCGCCGCGGTAGTGCTGGCTGTACTGAATATCCCGGTTACGCCGCTCATCGATAGCGGCGAGCAGCAGTTTCCGACGGAACCCGAGTATGCGGCGACCACGGCGAACGGCGAGGACATGGGGGACCTCAACGCGCTGATGGTGCAGTCCCAGCAGATCGAGAGAAATCTGCGGGCACTGCCGGCACAACCGAGTGTCATGCGGGCCGGCACCGCGGCGACGATTTCGGAACTGGAGGACCAGGTTGCGGCCATCGATTATCTGCTGACTCATCCGGAGTTTCAGTTGAGCGCCGAGCAGCAGGAAATGTACTGGCGTGACCGCGTAAGACTGATGAATTCATTGTTGCAATTGCGTGCGGCGCAAGCGCAACGGGTGTCTTTTTAGATTATCAATTGAATTGCAGCGCGTATTAGATGGATTCGGCTGCAGGCAATCAGGAGTTGGAGTGGTTAGATGAGTAAATGCAAAAAATCTTGGGTCATGGCGATGTTGTTGACGCTATGTATTCCCGTATTGGCACAGGAAAACAATGATGAGCTCGAGGCGAAAATGCGCGAAGCAGAGCGTCAACTTGTCGAAAGTGAACGTGAAATGGCGAGAGCGTCCGAGCAAATGGAACGTCAGCGGGCCGAGCGCGAACGCATCATGCGGGATGAAAAAGTCGAGATCGAAATCCGCATGCGCGAAGCCGAGGCGGCGCTCGCTGATGCTGCGCACGAGGTTGCCGAGTTGTCCAGGCACAATTTACCGCGTGCGGCGGCGATCGAGAGGATCATGCGGACCGGCAACCGGCCGGTTCTGGGTATCACGATCGGATCCGGCGACAAGGAAGAACCGGTTGAAGGCGTAACCATTCGTGGCGTTTCACCTGGCGGCGCAGCCGAGGAAGCCGGCCTGATGGCAGGTGACGTTATAACGTCGATTAACGCTGAGTCACTCACTGCCGCCACCGAGCGAGAGGCCAATGAAAAGTTGCTCGACTTCATGAAGGGTATCGAAGAAGGGGATGAGCTGTCCGTTGAATACCTGCGCAATGGAAGAACGCAAACGGTCGACATTTCTCCTCGATCTGTAGGGGGTGTGTTTGCTTTCAATTTTGGCGGCAATGACTTCACCATGCAGATTCCCCCGGTCGCGCCGCACTTGGGCAATCGGGAGAACCGCTTTGTCTGGTTGGGTGGCAAGAGTGGATTCGGCGATATGGAAATGGTCAAGCTGACCGAGCGCCTCGGCAGCTACTTTGGAACCGACGAAGGCATCTTGATCGTGCGGGCTCCGGAAAACGAGGAACTGAAGTTACAGGATGGCGACGTCATCCAGAGCATAGACGGCCGTAAACCGAAGTCCGTTAATCATGCGATGCGGATCCTGGCTTCCTATCAAAGTGGCGAGACGGTCAAACTCGAGATCATGCGGGACAAACGCAAGCGGACGGTTAGCATAGAAATTCCGGATAACCGACAAAGCTTAGCGGTCCCTGATCCGGTGTCCAGAGTCCAAGTCGCACGCAATGTCAAAGTCGTAAAATTGCCCGCGAGTCCTTTGTAAAAGTCGAAAAATTTGTCCCCTGTCGACTGAACTGGCCGCGCTAGGAACTGTTACTATGCGCGGCCATGTTTTTGTCCGACTTCGACTACGAACTGCCGGAAGAGCTGATCGCCAAGTACCCGACCACACGGCGGCGAAACAGCCGCTTGCTTGTGGTCGGGGAAACATTGACCGATTGTCAGTTCAAAGACTTGCCGGCGTTGCTCGAAGCCGGCGATCTGCTCGTTTTCAATGACACGCGCGTGATGCGTGCGCGCTTGCTCGGCCAGAAGCAAACCGGCGGCCGCGTCGAGGTTCTGGTCGAGCGCGTGCTTGCAGAAAAAGAGGTGCTGGCACAGGTGCGGGCCAGCAAGACCCCCGGGCAGGGCACCGTGCTGGAGCTGGCCGGCGGTTGCAAGGCCACGGTAATCGGCCGGGAATGCGACATGTTTGTCCTGGCCCTGTCTCAGCCTGCCAACGAGGTCATGAAGCAGCACGGCAAGGTTCCCTTGCCGCCTTACATCAGGCGCAATCCCGAACCGGCCGATATCGATCGCTATCAAACGGTTTTTGCGCGTCGACCGGGCGCCGTGGCGGCACCTACTGCGGGGCTGCACTTCGACGACCGTATGCTGGAAGAGACCCGCAGGAAAGGCGTTAATCATGAGTTTGTCACCTTGCATGTCGGCGCAGGTACGTTCCAGCCATTGCGAGAGGAGAAGGTCGAGACGAATCGCCTGCATTCAGAAAGAGTCGAGGTAAGCAAGCAGGTGTGCGACGCGGTCAACGCGACGCGGGCTGCCGGGGGGCGCGTCGTCGCGGTCGGCACGACATCCGTTCGTGCGCTGGAGACGGCGTCGGAGAGCGGCGAGCCAAAACCCTTTGTCGGCGAGACCGAACTGTTTATCGCGCCAGGTTACGACTTCCATTCCGTCGATGCGGTGCTGACAAATTTTCACCTGCCGCGTTCGTCACTGCTGTTACTGGTGGCGGCATTCGCAGGCAGGGAACGCATTCTTGAAGCGTATCGCCACGCTGTCGCAAGTCGATATCGGTTTTTCAGTTATGGCGACGCCATGCTGCTCCTGCCACCGGAGCAGCAGTGACCGCTATCCTTCACCAATGAACTTCGCACCCGGAAAATCATGTGGCGCCGCGAGATGCGGCACGCTTCGGCTGCGTCGTGGAGAGGTTCGGACACCGGCCTTCATGCCGGTCGGCACATATGGCTCCGTGAAGAGCGTGACGCCGGAGGAAGTAGCGCAAAGCGGTGCCGATATCATTCTCGGTAATACTTTCCACCTCATGTTGCGGCCCGGCACCGAAATCATTCGAAACCACGGCGGGCTGCACGAGTTCATGCACTGGGACGGTCCGATACTGACGGATTCCGGGGGCTTCCAGGTATTTTCGCTGGCCGAGATGCGCAAAGTCAGCGAAGAGGGCGTCAAGTTTCGTTCGCCGGTCGATGGCGACGAAGTTTTCTTGACGCCGGAAAAGTCCATGCAAGTGCAGCACGATCTCGATGCCGACATTGCGATGATCTTCGACGAGTGTACGCCTTATCCGGTATCCGAGAGCGAGGCACGTGATTCCATGGAGTTGTCGCTGCGCTGGGCCGGCCGCAGCCGACGCCATTTCGACCAGTTGAAAGACCGGGAACCGGATCGCGGCGAGGCTTTGTTCGGCATCGTGCAGGGTGGCGTATTCGATACGCTACGCGACGAGTCCTTAAGCGAACTCATTGACATCGGGTTCGATGGTTACGCGATCGGCGGGCTTGCCGTCGGCGAGACCGAAGAAGAAAGAATCCGCGTGCTCGAACATCTGTTGCCGGCAATGCCTGCGGACAAACCCCGGTATCTGATGGGTGTTGGCACGCCGCTCGACATTGCCGACGCCGTCGGCCACGGTGTCGACCTTTTCGATTGTGTCATGCCGACGCGACATGCGCGCACCGGTTACCTGTTCACGTCCAAGGGTGTTGTCAAGATCCGCAACTCGAGATACGCGAGCGACACGGGTCCGCTGGATCCGAATTGCGACTGCTACACCTGCCTGAATTACAGCCTCGCCTACCTCCGCCATCTGGAAAAATGCGGTGAGATCCTCGGCTCGCGCCTGCTTACGATTCATAATCTACATTATTATCAGAAGCTTATGCAGCGTCTGCGAAGCGCTATCGAGAAAGGAGACCTGTCCAACATGGTCGCAGAGCTTGCATCCGCGTACGCGGCATCGGCATCGCAGGATGCAGACGAACGCTAAGCTGCGGCGAGGATGATTCGGCACAGCACAAATACGCATAAGGTATTGAATACAAATCGGGCGTCCCCAAGACTCGGGCTCCTATGCCATAATGGCGCGCCATTTTTCGAGGCCCGGGCCCGAAGAGGCTACCGGGAATATAAAGAGTCATGGATTTTCTGATCAGTCCCGCTTACGCGCAGGGAGCACCCCAGGGCGATGCTTTCGGTTTTTTCCTGCCGATGATCGTCATCTTCGTTGCTTTCTATTTCTTATTGATCCGCCCACAGCAGAAGCGGCAAAAAGCGCACACCGAACTGGTTAAGGCATTGTCCACCGGTGATGAGGTGCTTACCGCCGGCGGTGTGCTCGGCAAGATCACCGCAGTCAGCGAACACTATGTGACTGTGCAAATCGCTGACAATGTCGAGATCAAGGTGCAGAAATCGACGGTGTCGGCAGTCGTGCCGAAAGGCACCTTCGACGCTGCCTGAGCAAGCCCCGCCTGATGAATCGTTACCCCACCTGGCTGAATCTGCTCGTTCTGGGAATCGCGCTACTCGGCTCGCTGCTTGCGTTGCCGAACATATATGGCACCGCGCCTGCAATTCAGTTGTCACAACTCGACGGGCGGCCGTTCGACCAAGGCATGGTCGACGAAGTGGTGCGCTTCCTCGATCGGGAAGCATTGACGCCGCAAGCGTCCTTCCTCGAGGACGGCCGTGTGGTCGTTACGTTCAGCAGCGAGGACGAGCGGCAGAAGTCGGGTAACAGTCTGCGCAATCGATTTTCCGATGTCGCCAATGTTGCATTCTCGTCGGCCCCGCAACTGCCGACTTGGATTCGCAACATTGGCCTCAACCCGATGAGCCTCGGACTCGATCTTCGCGGTGGCGTTTACGTGTTGCTCGAAGTCGACATGCAATCAGCGATTGCCAGCCGCATGCAAACATACAGCCAGGATTTCGCCGACCGCCTTCGGGACAAACGCATTCGCAGCCGTGTCGAAGTAGTCGATCAGCATGTGCTGGTCAGACTGACAAATGCCGAGGATATGGAAGCCGCCCTCGACATTATCCGGGATGCCGATTCTGATGTGCTGATAACCGATGGTGCCGACGGCCGATCTTTGCGTGTGCGGATGAGCGAAACACAGATTCGCGCACGTCAGGATTTTGCAATCGAGCAAAACATCACGACGATCCGCAACCGTGTCGATCAGCTCGGTGTGTCCGAGCCGCTGGTACAGAGACAGGGCGTCGATCGCATCATCGTGCAATTGCCGGGACTGCAGGATCCCGAGGAACTCAATAAGATTCTCACGGCAACCGCGACACTGGAATTCCGCATGGTCGATACGACCGGTGACAGCCCCGGGTCGCGTTTCTATCCAGGCCGGCCCGGCATTCAGGGACAGCTCCTGAAGCGCGAGGTGATTGCCTCGGGTGATCAGATCGTGGATGCCGAATCCGGATTTTCCCAGGGGCAGCCGGCCGTATTCATCAATCTCGATTCCGCCGGTGGCGAGAGGATGCTGGCGAACACGCGCGCCAATCTCAACAAACCGATGTCCACCGTGTTCATAGAGACGCGACGCGAGACCGTGGACAATCCCGACGGCACGGTCGGATACCGGACCGTGAGAACCGAGGAAATCATCAACACCGCGACGATTCGCGGTGTCTTCAAGAACAGTTTCCAGACCACGGGCCTGTCGGCCGCTGAAGCGCGCGATCTCGCTTTGCTGCTGCGGGCGGGCGCACTCGCGGCGCCGGTGTACAAGGTCGAAGATCGTACCATCGGTCCCAGCCTCGGTCAGGACAATATCGATCGCGGTTTCAATGCGGTGTCGATCGGTTTTATTGCCGTGATCGTGTTCATGGCGATCTATTATCGCGGCTTCGGACTGATCGCGAACATGGCGCTGCTGGCAAATCTCGTCTTTATCATCGCCCTGCTCTCGCTACTGCAGGCCTCCCTGACTTTGCCGGGCATCGCCGGGATCGTATTGACAGTCGGTATGGCGGTCGATGCGAACGTGTTGATATTCGAGAGGATTCGCGAAGAACTCAGCGCAGGTAATTCGCCGCAAGGCAGTATTCACTCCGGTTATGAGAAAGCGTTGTCATCGATCGCGGATGCCAACATTACGACCTTGATCGCAGCCATCGTATTGTTTGCATTCGGCACCGGTCCGATCAAGGGATTTGCGATAACGCTGTCACTCGGCATCATCACGTCGATGTTTACCGCCATCGTTGGGACGCGCGCCGTCGTCAACAAGATATTCGGTGGCCGCCGGCTCGAGTCCTTGCCGATCTGAGACCACTGACAATGCGACTGATCAAGGACAAACCCAGCATCGACTTCCTGAGCAAGACGCGTCGCAGCGTCGCGCTCAGCCTATCCGCTATTCTGCTTGTTGTCTCGATCGCCTCGCTGGCCAAGAACCGCCTCGATTTCGGCATTGATTTCACCGGTGGTGTGCTGCTCGAGGTCGGCTATTCGGAAGCGGCTAACCTGGAGAGCATACGCGAACGATTGAGTGGTGCCGGTTACGAGGACTACCGGGTAACGCGCTTCGGGGCCGAGACCGATGTGCAAGTTCGATTGGCGCCGCAGATCGGAGTCGAGCCGGACGCGATCAGGGAATCGCTGCGCGAATTACTGGCCGCCGACGACCCGAACGTCGAACTCAGGCGCGTCGAGTTCGTCAGCGCCCAGGTTGGCGACGAGCTGGCTGAGCAAGGCGGGCTCGCGATGATTTTCGCCTTGCTGATGATTTTCGCCTACGTGATGTTCCGCTTTCAGTGGAAGTTTGCTGCCGGCGCGGTTGCCGCGCTTGCCCACGACGTCATCCTGACACTCGGTTTCTTTTCCGTCTTTCAGATTTCATTCGATCTTTCGGTCGTTGCGGCAGTTCTTGCGGTAATCGGCTATTCCCTCAATGACACGGTCGTCGCGTTCGACCGCATTCGCGAAAATTTCATGAAACTCCGGGGTGTCAGCGCCGAAGAATCGATGAACACGTCAATCAACGAAATGCTGGCGCGAACGATAATTACCGGCGTGACGACGCTAATTGTACTCACGGCGCTTCTCATGCTGGGGGGTGAGTCGGTAGCGCCATTTTCGATCGCGCTGATCGTCGGCATCGTGGTGGGCACTTACTCGTCAATCTATACCGCCAGCGCAGTTGCCCTGTTGCTCGACGTCAACGCGCAAGACCTGATGCCTCCGGAAGTGGACCCGGACCTTATCGACGACCTGCCATAAAAAAGTTCAGACTCCCCTTTCTCAGGCGAACATTTCTTTTATGTCGGGACCGAAGAGCTTGGCGAGCGCCGAGTAGATCTTCGGTGTGCCGCACAACACATGACCGCTATTCAGGAAGTCCTCGCTGCCATCGAGACCGCTGATGATGCCGCCCGCTTCGCGAATGATCAGCGCACCGGCGGCCAGGTCCCAGATGCTGAGGCCCGTCTCCCAGAAAGCGTCCAGGCGACCTGCGGCGACGTAGCAAAGGTCGAGCGCCGCAGCACCGGCGCGGCGTATTCCCCGGGTGTTCCTGATTGCGGCCACCAGCATCCTGATGTAGGGCTCGAGTTCCTTGTTTGAATCACGAAACGGGAACCCGGTGCCGAGCAGTGCGCGCTCGAGCGAGGTCCGGCCGCTCACCCTGATTTTGCGGCCGTCGAGCTGTGCGCCCTGTCCCCGGGAAGCGGTAAACAACTCCTGCCGCATCGGGTCGTATACCGCGCCATGCTCGAGCCGTCCTTTGTGCATGAGGCCGACTGACACGCAGAACACCGGAAAGCCGTGCAGGTAATTGGTCGTTCCATCGAGAGGGTCGATGATCCACAGGTAATCGGATTCACCTTGCGACCCGGACTCTTCAGCGAGGATGGCATGGTCCGGGTAATGCTTGTGAATCGCAGCAATGACCGCGCGCTCGGCATTGCGGTCCGCTTCACTGACGAAATCGTTTCTGCCCTTGGTCTCGATCTTGAGCTTGTCGAGATCCTTGAGGCTCCGGAACAGGGTGTCTCCCCCGCGGCGCGCGGCCATGACCGCCACATTGAGCATTGCATCCACGTGTTGCTTCCGTCAGCTTGAAAAAGAACGATCCGCCGCACCACTTCCGATGCGGGGCGGTAGAATACCAGACCTTTGCGGAGGACAGGGTCACGATATTGGTGAACGTGCGCATCATACTGGTAGGCACCACGCATCCCGGCAACATCGGGGCGACGGCGCGCGCGATGAAAAACATGGGACTTACAGATCTGATGCTTGTCAGTCCCAAATATTTCCCGCACGAAGATGCGACAGCGCGCGCTTCTGGCGCAGAAGACATTCTGCAATCGACGCGGGTCGTATCGAGCGTCGACGACGCCTTGAGCGACTGCACTTATGTGGCCGGAGCGAGCGCGCGCGCCCGATCCATCGGCTGGCCCAGCATGACGCCGCGCGAGTGTGCCGTCAGGCTGGTGGAGGAAAGTGAGCACGGTACAGCGGCCGTGTTGTTCGGGCCGGAAAAATCAGGCCTGACAAACGATGACATAGACCGGTGCAATACCCTCCTTACGATCCCCACAGAGTCGGGTTTCAGTTCGCTCAACGTGGCAATGGCGGTGCAGGTCGTTGCCTACGAACTGCGCGTCGCCGCGATGACACAGCAAGAGCCGCCCCCGGAACCAGCGTCCCCGCCTGCGACTTCCGGGGAAAAAGAGAATTTCTATGCGCATCTCGAACAGGTCTTGATGCGATCCGGTTTCCTCGATCCGGAGAACCCGAGGTTGTTGATGCGTCGTTTACGCCGCCTGTTCGTCAAGGCGGAACTCGATCAGAACGAGGTCAATATTCTGCGCGGCATTCTCTCGGCACTGGATACCGAGGCTTCGAAGGAAGTGCCGGAGTGAGCGGCAAGCTTGTTTACCTCGACTTCGCTGCGACGACGCCGGTCGATCCGCGTGTTGCGGAAGCAATGCGGTCATGCCTGGCGGCAACCGGCGCGTTCGCCAATCCTGCCTCGATCCACATCGCCGGGAGGGAATCTTACGCACAGGTAGAAGCTGCGCGAAAGCAGCTGGCCGAGCTGCTCGGTGCCGACCCGCGCTGTCTCGTCTGGACCTCGGGAGCCACCGAGTCGGACAACCTGGCGATCATTGGGGCAGCAAGCTACCGGGCACACCGCGGCAAGCACCTGGTCACGATGCCGACGGAGCACAAGGCCGTCACGGACACCTTCAAACATCTTGAAAAGAACGGTTACGAAGTGAGCTGGCTCGAGCCGGATGCCGACGGAATCCTTGCGACGGAGGTGCTCGAATCGCACATTCGTGACGACACGCAGCTCGTGTCGGTCATGCACGTTAACAACGAGACCGGGGTCATGCAGGATATTCGGCGTATCGGTGAAATCTGCCGGACTCGGGATGTCCTGTTTCATACGGATGCGGCCCAGTCGGTCGGCAAATTGCCGCTCGATCTTGCCGCATTGCCGGTCGACCTGCTGTCCCTGACGGCACACAAGTTTTATGGCCCGCAGGGGATCGGTGCACTCTACATTGCCGACCGGCCCGGCTGCCGGGTGTTACCGATTATGCATGGCGGCGGTCAGGAGCGGCGGCTGCGGCCCGGGTCATTGCCGGTGCATCAGATCGTAGGCCTGGGCACCGCCGCCAGGATTGCAAAGGAGGAGATGCATCAGGATTTACGCCATGCCAGGCAATTACGCGACCGGCTCTGGCAGGGAATTCAGGACTTACCGGGCCTGGTGCGCAACGGCGCAGCGGAGCAAACCTTTGCGGGGATTCTCAACGTCAGCGCAGAGGGCGTGGAAGGCGAGAGCCTGATGCTCGGCATGGAACCCGTCTGCGTGGCAAGCGGATCGGCGTGCAATTCACTGAGCGGCGAACCCTCATACGTGCTGCGCGCGCTCGGCAGAGACGACCTGCTCGCACAGAGTGCAATTCGATTCAGTTTCGGACGCACGACCACGGATGAGGAAATCGACGTCGCGATCGAACGCTATCGATGGACAGTAGAGCACCTGCGCTCGATCGCGCCGCGGCTGGCCGGCTGAAGTGAACGCAGCAGTTTCCTACAACGATGCCGTACGACGGCACTTTATCGAGCCGCGACACGCCGGCGATCTGGCTGATTCTTTTGACAGGACGCTATCCGCAGACGTGGCGCAATCGGACACGGGCGCGCGGATCGTAATGTCGGCAGGGATCCGCGATGCAACGATTGCCGCCGCCGCATTCAGGACATGGGGCTGCCCGCACCTGATCGCCGCCGTCGACCTCGTTTGCGAGCGACTGACGGGACAGCCGGTTAAAACCCTTGAAAATTATGATTTGGCTCACATTACCCAGGAGTTGGGCGTGCCGCTCGAGAAGACGGGCCGTATACTATTGCTGGAAGACGCGCTGGCGACGCTTTGGGCGCACTCTGGCAGCGTCGCGGACTGAGGAAAAACTGCATGGCTGTTTCTTTGACCGAACCCGCAGCGGAGCGGGTCAGGACTTTTCTTGATGCCAGGGGCAAGGGCATCGGCCTGCGGGTGGGCGTCAAGAAAACCGGCTGCAACGGCTTTGCCTACGTCATCAATTACGCCGACGAAATCGATGCAGGCGATGTCGTATTCGAGGAACGCGGCGTCAAGGTCGTGGTCGATAAGACCAGTCTCGAGCTGATCGATGGCACCGAAGTGGATTTCGTCAAGGAAGGCCTGAACGAGGCATTCCGCTTCCGCAACCCGAACGTGACCGGCGAATGTGGCTGCGGGGAGAGCTTTAGCGTCTGAACGATCGGATCCGTACTCTGGCCGTGCGGCATTTTCTGCATGGTTCTAGTAAAATTGCGCGCAGCCGGCTGATCCGATGCCGGCTTTTTCAGTCTATCCACAGTAAGGAAACATACATGGCCGTTGAGCAGACGCTCTCCATCATCAAACCCGATGGCGTGGAGAAAAACCTGATTGGTGAAATTTACAATCGTTTCGAAAAAGCCGGTCTGGAAATCGTAGCCGCAAAAATGATTCATCTTTCAAAGGACCAGGCGGAGGGCTTCTACGCCGTTCACAAGGAGCGCCCGTTTTTTCATGACCTGGTCGACTATATGACCTCCGGCCCGGTGATGGTCCAGGCGCTGCAGGGCGAGTCGGCCATCGATCGCAATCGCGAAATCATGGGAGCAACCAATCCGGCGGATGCGGCTCCCGGTACCATTCGCGCGGACTTCGCCGAGAGCATCGAGCGCAACGTCGTGCACGGATCGGATGGGCCGGATACGGCTGCGCAGGAAATCAAATTCTTCTTCGGAGACGGAGGCATCTGCCCGCGCAAGAGGTAAGCCCGGACGATAATGAGCTCTGCCACCCGACAACCCGAATCGCCGGGAGCAACCACTCCGCAGCGCGTCAACCTCCTCGGGCATACGGAGCCCGAGCTTGTCGAATTTTTTGCTGCACTCGGCGAACAGCCGTTTCGCGCGCGCCAGCTGCTGCAGTGGGTGCATCAGCGCGACGTGGACAGATTCTCGGATATGACGGATCTGTCCAAGGATCTGCGTGCCGGGCTTGCAGAGATCGCGTCGATCCGCTTACCGGAACTCCTTTCCGAGCGCACCTCTGCCGATGGCACCGTGAAGTGGCTCTTTGAATCCGGCGCAGGCCAGGCGGTCGAGTCCGTGTTCATCCCCGAACCCGGACGCGGCACCCTGTGCATCTCCTCGCAGGTCGGCTGTGCACTGGACTGTGCTTTTTGCGCCACCGGCGCCCAGGGCTTCAATCGTAACCTGAGCTGTGACGAGATCATCGGCCAGGTCACCCATGCGAATCGGCAACTGCCGCCGCGGCCGAACGGCGAGCCGGCGGTGACAAACGTCGTCTTCATGGGCATGGGCGAACCGCTGGCCAATTATCGCAACCTGCTGCGGGCGCTCGAGCTGTTGATTTCAGACTTCGCCTATGGACTGTCGCGACGGCGCGTCACGGTCAGTACCTCGGGGCTGGTGCCGCAGATCGAGAAGCTGGGCGATGATTGCAACGTGTCGCTCGCGGTCTCGCTGCACGCGCCGAACAACGCATTGCGTGACCGCCTGGTGCCGGTTAATCGAATCCACCCGATCGAGGAGTTGCTGGACGCCTGCTGGCGTTACGCCGCCAAGCGGTCGAATCGTTTCATCACCTTCGAATACGTGATGCTGAATGGTGTTAACGACGATCCGAAATATGCTGACGAGCTGGTTGCGTTACTCCACGATCGCCCGGCAAAGGTCAACCTGATACCCTTCAATCCGTTTGCCGGCAATGAGTTCCGTCGCTCGGCGGCGGAGACGATCAGGCAGTTTCAAAAGCGCCTCCGGGACCAGGGGGTAATCGCTACGACGCGCAAGACGCGCGGTGACGATATAGATGCCGCCTGCGGGCAACTGGCTGG
>JBFFKF010000052.1:0-17549 GCA_041555515.1 Woeseiaceae bacterium | reverse complement strand
GTCAGCGAAGCCGTCGACTTCGTCAAAATTGGGTTTGCGGCTGACGTACTGCACCGCGCCGCCGGTTGCATTTCTGCCAAATAGGGTTCCCTGCGGTCCTTTCAGGATCTCGACGCGCTCTATGTCGAACAAGGCAAACGTCTGCGCCTGGGCGACAGCGATATACCCCTCGTCGAGATAAATCGCGGTAGGTGCTTCGATGATGTCATTGAAGTCGTTCTGGGTAACTCCCCGGATCGTGAACTGCGTATTTTGGCCAGCCAGATTGCCGCTGATGTGCACGCCCGGCGTGAACTTGGCGATGTCGAAACTATTCTCGACTCCCAGTGCAGTCATCTGATCACCAGTAAACGCAGTGATCGCGATGCCGACATCCTGAATGTTCTGCTCGCGTTTCTGCGCGGTGACAATAACCTCTTCCAGGACGCTCTGTGCGATTGCGGATTGCATCATCGAGAGGCCAAGTGTGACGCTAACGAAAAGCGCAAAATTCCCGCTCGGATTCTTCATGATTTCCCCCTTCAAAGAACCGTTTGTGGATTTATATGGTCAGCTTGTCTGCCATTATTAATTGTCTGCCGATCCGATTCACTGCATGGTGCGGATCGTTTCCTGCATTTTAATTCCTTTACCTCGTCAGTGCGCCACGCCGATGGCGATCGGCCGCACCGGCGATCCCGAGTTGCCCTGTGATCGCAGCGGCAGGATGATCGTGCACGAGGTCCAGACCTTGTCTCGCGCGAGTTCGTCGAGCTTCATGTTCTGGATCTGGTGGATGCCGGACTGCGTCAGGTTGTAGTGATGAATGACGAACGGCAGCCCCTCTGGCGTTCCCTCCGGTGGTCCGGCCTGGCCCATTAGCTGGCCTTCGTTGACCGGATCGGTGAACGGATTGTCGAGTGCGACGAGCACGACCTGTTTGTCCTCGATGTAGGCGAGCGCGTCGTTGGCGAGACCCGGGCCCTTGGTGTAGTACTCGTCGGTCTCCCAGATGTCGCTCCAGCCCGTGTAAATATAGAGGACGTCGCCCGGCATGAGTCCGCGCCAGCCGAGTCCCTGTGCCTCGATCATTGCCTCGATATCGGCGGCGGTAATCGTGCGCCCGGCGGCGAGCGCTTCGCCGTTGCCGAGATGGGCTCGTGCGTCCAGCAGTACGGCGCTCGTGATGATCGGCGGGACGTTCTCGATGCCGAGTTTCAGCAAGGACGAAGCGGGCGTCGGCTTGACGTCCGACTGGCTGTAGCCGCCATAGTATTTGGCTGCATCGGCAGGGAAGTCGCCCTGGCCGTCCCACGGCTCCTCGAAGTACGCGAAGTGACCCAGCGCATCCATCTGCGTGCCCTGGGCACCGGGTTCGCCGCTGACAATCTGCTCGCCGTTGAATGCATGCCTGGTGCCGGGAATTCCCACCGTCGGCCGGTATTCGTAGACCAGCGGCACACCGAAGGGTGACTGCGTCATGTCGTTCGAACGCACGTGGGACAGTTCGTAGCTCCTGGCCCCTTCCTGCGCCAGGTAATGCGAGCAGCGCAGCCAGGTGCCGCTGCCCAGGGTATTCGCCATGCCTTTCTGGTCGCCTTCGCCCCACGGGCCCGTCGGCACCATTGCACTCGATTGTTTGGTGACGCTCATTTCCGGCGTCAGCGTTGGTTCCGCCGGAGCGGCCGCTTCACGCGGCTGCTCGCACGCTGCGAGCAACAACGCCGCCGCAATCGCTGGTGTGACGATCAGAAAATCACGTGTCTGGATCCGCTGTGACATTGTTTCCCCCCTCAGGAACTCTGGTTTCTTTTTCTCGGATTGCTAGTCCTTACGCCCGGTCAGGATGCGCCAGCAATCGTACAACATATACAGAAGTATAATCGCTGGGATGCCGAGAAGTAGCCAAAAGCTCAAGACGGGTAGCCCCAGAATCATGTCGCCTCCGAGAAATATTTATTGATTGCCCGATCTTCCACGGGCGGCGTAACCAGCGTAACGACGAGCATCAAGAGGCCTGCCGTAACCAGGCCGACAATTCCCGGGTGGACGATGCTCGCCCAGGTTGCATTCGTCAGCGCGCCGAATATCCACACACAGGTTATGAGCGTTCCGCCGATCGACGATGCGAGTGCTGCTTCCCGGCTGACGCGGCGCGACGTCATGCCGACCAGCAGCGGGAAGAAAAATGCGCTGCCGACGATTGCGATTGCGAAAGAGACGATGCGCAAGATCAGGGCGAGGTCGGGAATTGCGCATACGAATGCGACTACCCCGACAACGACGATCGCGAGCCGCGATATTTTCAGATAGTCCTTCTCGTCGCGTTCGATGCCCTTCGGCTCGTCGTGGCAGCGGCGCACCAGGTCGTGCGCGATCGCGGATCCCGACACGAGCAACAAGGAGTCGGTCGTGGACATTGCCGCACTGGCAATCCCGGTCAACGCCACGGCGGCGAGCACCGGCGATAACAGCTGTGTGACCAGCACGGGGTAGGCCTGGTCGGCCGACGCAAGCTGATCCCATACCATGATGCGTGCGGCGGCACCGAGGTAGAAGTTGCCGTAGAGCAGGAACAACATGACCAGGCCGATCGCGATCGGCACCGAGGCGCGGGCGATACGGTCGTCCTTCGCCGCATACATCTTGGTCACGAGCTCGAGCCTCGTCGAGTAAGCGACAAGCCAGATCAGGTACCAGGAAACCATGTACCAGCCGGACCATTGTGTTCCGGTCGGCGAAGTCCATCCCGGCGCGATCGCCTCCACCTGCTGTAACACCGATGACCAGCCTCCGACCGCGTCGTAGACGTAAGGCACCAGGATCAGCAGGCCGACCCACATGAAAAGGAATTGTGCGATGTTGGTCCAGACGACCGCGAGCAGACCACCGAGCGCAACGTAAACGACGAAGATGACGGTACCCAGGACCAGGCTGCTCATGAAATCGAAGCCCAAAAGGCGCTCGAGGATGAACGCCATGCCCCGCAGCTGAGCGATCAGGTAGACGGTACTGGATACTGCCACGACGACTGCGCTCCAGGCGCGCAGTCCCCGACTGTCGAAACGATCGCCCATGTAATCAGGGATTGTGAAGCCACCCGATTGCCGCAATTTTTTCGCGAACAGGTAAAAAATTATTGCGGCGCCGCCGACGAATGATATGTACGGGAGGATCGCGACGCCGCCGAAAGTGCCGGTGAATGCGATGCCGCTCAGGATGGCACCGCCGTGCATGACGGCGGCCATGTTCGCCATGACCAGCACGCCGAGTCCGAAGCGCCGGCCGGCAACCCAGAAGTCTGCCTCGGTCTTCTGGTAGCGTGCGGCGATGAGGCCCAGCGCAATGATTGCTACGAGGTATAAACCGAAGACAACTGCGCCGGTGGTAGTTGCGGTCAATTCTTATCCTTATTCGTCGCAGGAACCCGCGCATGCGGTGCTGCACCGCGCCGGTAGCGTATTCATACTATATAGAAAATGCTAGATCCTATCTCAAACTCCCGCATGGCCGCACAGCGGGGTTTGCGGGATGGGATGCGAGGCGCGAGGAGTGTACTGTGGTCGTTCCACTGGAGCGACGAGCAACGAAGCAGACCGCCCGCAAAACCGCTGCCCGTGCGGGTTTCGCCCCTTTTACCCGCCTGACGTCGTTGCACACCTTGCGAATGCGCTTTGGCCATTCGACGCGGCGCGCGCCTCGCAGACGGGCAAAAGGGCCTGAAATGCGGCTCATGGGGGAATTTGAGATAGGATCTGGTCTAATCAATCCACTACGCCAGATCGCCCGTACAGACTAGAATAATTCAATGGTCGAAAGGTCCTTCAAAAAAGAAGTCCAAAAACTACGGCTGGGCGAAGGCCAAGAGTTTGCGGGTGAAGGCATCCTGGCAATAACGAAAGCGTTGCTGCAATCCGGTGTCGCCTATGTCGGCGGTTACCAGGGCGCGCCGATTTCACACCTGATGGATGTTCTGTCTGATGCAGAGGAGATCCTCGGGGAACTCGGCGTGCATTTCGAGTCCAGCGCAAGCGAAGCGAGCGCGGCGGCTATGGCTGCCGTGTCCGTCAATTATCCCTTGCGCGGCGCCGTCACCTTCAAGTCTACCGTCGGCACGAATGTCGCAAGCGACGCGCTGGCCAATCTCGCCTCCGGCGGGGTCAAGGGTGGCGTCGTAATCATCATCGGCGAGGATTACGGCGAGGGATCGAGCATCATGCAGGAGCGCTCACACGCGTTTGCGATGAAGAGCCAGATGTGGCTGATCGACCCCAGGCCGAACGTACCGGGTATCGTGAATGCCGTCGAGCACGCGTTCGCGTTGTCCGAAGCGAGCAACACGCCGGTCTTCCTGCAGATGCGCCTCCGCGCCTGCCATGTTCACGGCCGCTTCATCGCAAAGGACAACCGCCCGCCGGAAATGTCATTGCGGGAGGCAATGGAGAATCCGCAGCGCGACACGGACCGCGTCGTATTGCCACCGGCGTCATTCGAACACGAGCAGGAAAAGATCAGGGACCGCTGGCCTGCCGCGGTCGAATACATCCGAACGCACAAAATCAATGAAGTATTCGATGGCGAACGTTCCGACATCGGCATCATCGTGCAGGGTGGCCTGTACAACACACTGCTGCGCACATTGGAGCGACTTGGCGTCGCCGACGCGTTCGGCGGCACGCAGCTACCGATCTATGTGCTCAATGTGGCTTATCCGATCATAGACGACGAGATAAAGGATTTTTGCGCAAACAAGAGCGCGGTATTGCTCGTCGAGGAAGGCCAGCCCGATTACATCGAGCAGGCATTGAATACGATCCTCAGGCATTGCGGTTCTGATACGAGAATCATCGGCAAGGGCGTCTTACCGATGGCCGGTGAATACACGAGCCAGGTCATGCGTAGCGGGGCCGTCAAATTTCTCGAGCAATACGACGAAAAATTTTCGGCGCCGCAAGATCCGATGCAGGTCGTCAGCCAATTCATAGAAGAAATCAATCCCCATGTACCACCGCGCCCGCCGGGGCTTTGTACCGGCTGCCCGGAACGGCCGGTTTTCGCAAGCCTGAAGCTGCTGCAGGAAGAGCTGGGCGATTTCCATATCAGTGGGGATATCGGTTGTCACCTGTTCTCAGTCCTGCCACCTTTTAATATGGGTAATACGACCATGGGATATGGCCTGGGTGCCGCTGGCGCATCGGCATTCAATACGGAAAGCAGCCGGCCGGCACTGTCGATCATGGGCGACGGTGGTTTCTGGCACAACGGGCTGACCAGCGGCATTGGTAACGCCGTGTTCAACAAGAGCGACGCGCTGACGATCGTCATCGACAACAATTATGCGGCAGCAACCGGCGGTCAGGACCTATTGTCGAGCAAAGGCGAGTCGGAAAGTCGCAGCACGCAGCACCCGATCGAACGCGCGGTCAGGGGTGTCGGTGTCAAGTGGGCGAAAACCGTCAGGACATACGACATAGACAAGATGCGCAAGGCTTTGAAAGAAGCGATCTCGAAAAAAGGTACGGGACCAAAAGTACTCGTCGCGCAGTCGGAATGCATGTTGAACAAACAGCGACGGGAAAAACCACTTTTCGCGAATGCCGTCCAGAACGGCAAACGCATGATTGCTGACCGATTCGGCGTCGACGAGGATACGTGCACCGGAGACCATGCATGCATGCGCCTGAGCGGCTGCCCGTCGCTCACCGTGAAACCGAATCCCGATCCGCTCAAGAGGCAGCCGGTGTCCTACGTCGATAACAGCTGTGTCGGTTGCGGCAATTGCGGCGAGGTCGCGCACGAGGCCGTGCTGTGCCCGTCTTTTTACAAGGCGCAGATCATTTTCAATCCGAGTGGGCTGGACAATTTCTTGTGGGACCTGCGGCAAAAGGTAATCGGCTGGCTGCAGCGGCGCGCGGATCGTCAGCGGCTCAAGCGGGCCTGATCCCGGAAGAAACATGGCTGACTCGCGCGAACGACCGCTGTCAATAGCCATACTCGCCGTCGGCGGGCAGGGCGGCGGCGTGCTGACCAACTGGCTGGTGGATGTCGCGGAGGGCAGCGGCTACCTCGCGCAGTCGACCTTTGTTGCCGGCGTAGCGCAAAGAACGGGTTCTACGGTTTATTGCGTCGAGATGTTCCCGAAGAAACGTGCCGAGGCGATCGGCCGCGATCCTGTGTTCACGCCGTACCCGGTACCGGGTGACGTCGACCTCGTCGTCGCCGGGGAATTGGCGGAAACAGGCCGCGCGATTCAAAAAGGTTTCGTCACGCCCAACATCACGACTTTGATCGCAAGCAGTCACCGTATTTACTCGGTGCTCGAAAAAGAAGCGCTTGGTGACGGTATCTTCGACCAGGAACCGGTTGCCCGGGTGGCCGCGAAAGCGTCGAAGAAATTCATATGCTTCGACATGGCGGCGGCGGCTGAAAGAACAGGCAGCGTCATAAGTTCGGTGCTGCTGGGCGCCATCGCCGCTGCGGGAGCGCTGCCGTTCGAGCGCAAGGCATTCGAAGACGCCATCCGCAGTTCCGGCAGGGAGGTCGAGGCAAACCTCGAGGGCTTTGCCGCGGGTTTCGAAGGCGCAGGGCAGGAGCCGGCACCGGTGCAGGCCGAGGTTCCGGCTGCGCAGCCTGCCGGTGACAATGGCAAAGCACTTGCCGAAAGAATCGCGTCTGAACTGCCGGCTCCTGTCAGAAACCTGGCGCTGCACGGCGCGCTGCGAGCACTCGACTACCAGGATCCGAAATACGCCGCCGCCTACCTGGATCGTGTCAAGGAAATATCCGTAATTGACACCGGGAGCCCCGATTACCAGCTAACCTCGGAGGTTGCCCGTCAGCTCGCGCTGCAGATGTGTTACGAGGACACGATTCGGGTCGCCGATTTAAAAACGCGCGGCGAAAGGTTTTCCAAAATCCGCAAGGACGTCGCCGCAGCTCCCGGTCAACCGGTGCACGTCATCGAATATTTCCATCCGCGGCTCGAAGAAATCTGCGATACCCTACCGGCACCCATTGCAGCACTGATACTGAGGTCCGACTTCCTGCAGAAGATGATGTCGCCATTCTTGCGTAAAGGCCGCAACGTCAAGACAACCAGCATTGGCGGATTTCTGCTGCTTCACGCCTTCTCGAAGTTGCGCCGATTCCGGCGCGGGACCTATCGTTTTAAACGACAGCAGGAAATGATCCACGACTGGCTCGACCGCGTGATCAATGCGGCGGTTGACGACTACGAATACGCACTGTCGATCGCGCATTGCATCGAAATGGTCAGGGGGTATGGTGACACCTATGAGCGCGGCCTGAGCCGGTATCGTGCAATGGTCGACGCAGCCGCCGGCTTGCCGGCAGCCGAGCGTGCGAGCGCCATGCGTCGCTTGCACAAGGCGGCACTCGCCGACGAGAAAGGCCGCGTATTCGGCGAAACGATTACAGCGACGGGAACAGTGCATTGAGCTTTTTTAACGACAAACATGCAGTAGTCACCGGCGGTGGCAGCGGCATCGGTGCCGCCATCGCAAGAAAAATGAGCGAGGCAGGCTGCCGTGTCACTTTGATGGGCCGTAATGCGGACAGACTGAAAAGCAAGGCTGCCGAGCTAGACACACAATTCCAGGTGGCGGACGTGACCGATCGCAAATCGGTGGCAACGGCATTTGCCGCGGCGGCGAAGGAGAATGGCAACGTCGCGATACTGGTCAATAACGCGGGCGCGGTTGAATCAATGCCGTTTGGCAAGATGACCGACGACCTGTGGGACAGCTTGATCGCGGTCAACCTGACCGGTGTTTACAACTGCAGCAGGGCGGCGATCGATACGATGGGAGAGGGAGGCCGGATGGTCAATATCGCCAGCACGGCTGCGTTGAAAGGATACGCCTACGTAAGCGCATACTGTGCCGCGAAGCACGGCGTCATCGGCCTGACGAGAGCGCTTGCACTCGAGTATGCAACCAGGGGCATCACCGTGAATGCTGTCTGTCCCGGCTATACGAACACCGCAATCGTCGAGCAGGCGATTGACAAGATTGCAACAGCGACAGGTCGCAGTCGCGAAGACGCCCTGACCGAAATCTTGAGGGCCAATCCGCAACAGCGCCTGGTCGAACCGGAAGAGGTAGCGGATACGGTAATGTGGGTATGCCGGCAGGAGTCGATCAACGGACAATCGATCGCGATCGCCGGCGGAGAAGTAATGTAAGGCGAAATAATGGCGGACAAGACCTATCTCGACTGGCCGTTCCTCGACGACAGCCACCGCAATTTGCAAAGCGCGCTGGCCGATTGGTGTGAGCAGTACGCGTTCGACGATGGTGATAACGTCGATCAAATCTGCCGCAAGCTCGTAGCCGATCTGGGCAAGGCCGGATGGCTGAAAAACTGCGTGCCGGGTGCGTGGGGTGGCGCGAACGAAAAGCTGGACGTCAGGAGCATCGCGCTCTGCCGGGAAACGCTGGCTTATTACTCGGGTCTCGCCGATTTTTCGCTGGCGATGCAGGGACTGGGCAGCGGCGCAATCTCGCTTTTCGGTACAGATGCGCAGCGACAAAAATACTTGCCGGCGGTGGCGCAGGGAGACGCGATCGCCGCGTTCGCCCTGTCGGAGGCCGAAGCCGGCTCGGATGTGGCTGCACTGGCGACGACGGCGGAGCCGTCTGGTGAGGAGTACGTGCTGAACGGCGAAAAGACCTGGATCTCCAACGGCGGCATCGCCGATTTCTATTGCGTGTTTGCCAGGACTGGCGAGGAAGCGGGTGGCCGCGGTTTGAGTACATTCATCGTCGAGGCTTCGAACCCCGGTTTCGAAGTCACGCAGCAGATCGACACGATCGCGCCACACCCGCTCGCGACCGTGACCATGAAAAATTGCCGCGTGCACCAAACCGATCGTATTGGCGAACCGGGCGAGGGTTTCAAGATCGCGATGGCGACGCTCGATGTCTTTCGCACCACGGTTGCCGCCGCGGCGCTCGGCTTCGCGCGCCGCGCACTGGACGAAGCAGTGCGGCACACGAGTACCCGGGAACTGTTTGGTGCGCCACTGAGCGCATTACAAATGACCGAAGCCAGCATCGCGGAAATGGCAACCGAGATCGATGCGAGTGCACTGCTGGTTTACCGCTCTGCCTGGGCGAAAGACTGTTACCAGGAACGCGTGACGCGGGAGGCTGCAATGGCGAAATATTTTGCAACGGAAGCGGCGCAAAGGATCATCGATCGGGCGGTGCAACTGTTTGGCGGTCGCGGCGTCGTGCAGGGAAATATCGCCGAGCGCCTGTATCGTGAAATACGTTCGCTTCGAATTTACGAGGGTGCGAGCGAAGTGCAGAAAGTCATCATCGCGCGGCAGACCTACAGCGGACACGAAAAATGAAAACGCTATTACCGGAAGGCTGGCCCCGTCCACGCGGCTATTCGAACGGCATTCAGGCCGATGGAGAACAGGTCTTCGTTGCCGGCATGATCGGCTGGAACGAGCAAGAAGAACTGGCGGAAGGCTTCGTTGCGCAGCTGGCACAGGCGCTCAAGAACACGGTAGCGGTGCTTGCCGAAGCCGGAGCGGGGCCGCAGCACGTGGTTCGCATGACCTGGTATGTCAAGGATCTCGACGCATACCGCGACAACATTAAAGACGTCGGAACCGCGTACCGAGAGATCATGGGCAAGAACTTCCCGGCGATGGCCGTCATCGGCATCTCGGACCTGGTCGACAAAGGCGCGCTGATCGAGATCGAAACCACCGCGGTAATTCCAGGTTAATGACCGCGCTTCGTCCGGGAGCAAATTCCACTCAGTGATGGAACAAGTTATCACAATCCGTTTTTCACACATCGACATCGCGGGGATCGTTTTCTATGCACGTTATTTCGAAATACTGTCCGAGTTATTTCCCGAACTGCCGTTTGCCAAGGGGCCCTTCGCGATGCAGACGGATTTCCTGAAACCGAATTACCTGGGTGACGAAGTACGGATTACCTTTGATAAGGATAATTGGTCTTTTACTGGCCGCACGAATGGCGCCGAACATTTCACAATCAGGTCCTTGCTACCAGCTGAGAGTGCGCTCGATTCGCTGGCGCATCGACCGGACCTTCCCGCTTTTCAATCGGATCCGATGCAGATATCTCCATGGGCATCGGATTGCACCGGTTACCTGCAAGTTTCCCGTTTTTACGAATTATTGAACTTCGCGGTGGAGCAATGGTTTGCCAGATCGCTCGACATGCCGTTTCGCGAATTGCATTCGGAGCGAGGCTGGGGCACGCCGTCGGTTATGCTCCGAACCCGTTGCCGGGAACTACCGCAAGCAGGCGATTCCTTCAGGATCTGGATCCGACCGACCACAATCGGCAGGAAGTCGCTGACATACACGTGTTGGCTTGTCCGGGGAGACGAGTGCCTGCTCGAAAACGAACAGACCATAGTCTTCATCACTGTCAAAGGGCCGCAATTCGAAACGATTCCGATACCGGAAGAAATCCGAGAGCGTCTGCAAAAACAGTATGTGGCGGCCTGAGCAAAGAATAAAGTACGAACCGCGACCCGGACCCTGGCCGACGCGCGAGGAAGCAGAATCGTCGCTGCTTTTTAGCCCTGTTGACATCGGTCCGATCAGGCTCAGGCAGCGAACCTGGGTTCCCGCGATGGTGCCCTGGCGTGCGACCGAAGACGGTTTCATGACCGAGGACCTGCTCGACTGGTATGGCCGCTACGCCGAGGGAAAACCCGGCGCGATCGTTGTCGAGGCGACCGGCATTCGTGACATTCCCAGTGGTCCGTTATTGCGCATCGGTCACGACAGGTTCATTCCCGGGCTGCAAGAACTGGTCAATACGGTGCACAAAGCATCTGAGGGCGAGACCAAGCTTTTTATACAAATCATCGATTTTCTGCGCATCAACCGGCGGCCTACACCGGAAAAATATTTTCAAAAATACCTGGAGATCACGGATGAGCACCGGGCGTATTTCTATGACAAGTTCCCGGACGACGTAATTCGCGCCAAATTGCTGGAACTCAACGACGAAGCCTTGATCGATGTGCTCAGCAAACGTGAATACGAGGCCTATGCCTACGGCTATCGTGAGCGTGTTACCGATACACATTTACCGCACATCAAGGAATTGCCGCAGACACTGCCGAAGCTGTTCGCCGATGCTGCGATTCGCGCGCGCGAGGCCGGCTTCGACGGGGTCGAATTACATTACGCGCACGCCTACACGATGGCCTCGTTCTTGTCCGCGCGGAATGACCGCGACGACGGTTACGGTAGCGATCTTCCCGGCCGCGTGCGGCTGCCACTCGAGGTCTATGCCGCGGTGCGCAAGGCAGTCGGTGACGATTACGTCGTCGGTTGTCGTTACCTCTCAAAAGACTGTATCGAACGCGGCACGACGGTGGAGGATAGCGCTTACTTCGGCGTCGAATTTGCACGCGCGGGCATGGACTTCCTGTCGCTGTCCCGCGGCGGCAAGTTCGAAGACGCGAAACAGCCGAAGGTCGGCGCGGCCGCCTACCCGTATACCGGCCGCAGCGGCTACGAATGCATGCCGCAATACATATCTGACGAGAAGGGCCCGTTCGGCCGCAACCTGCCGGCGGTCAAAAGGATAAGGCGCGCCATTCGTGATGCGGGATACACGACCCCGGTGGTCGCGGCGGGTGGCATTCATGGCTTTGTCGAAGCCGAACGCATCCTGCAGGACGGCGAGGCGGATATCATCGCGGCCGCAAGGCAGTCGATCGCCGATCCGGACTGGTATTTGAAGACGAAACTCGGCATGGGCGGAGAGGTCCGGGTTTGCATTTACACCAATTATTGCGAGGCGCTCGATACCAAGCACAAGCAGGTGACCTGCGAGCTCTGGGATCGCGAAGCGAAGGACGAGCCCGGCGTGAAACTGTCGTCCGACGGGCGCCGCCGCCTGCTGCCGCCGCACTGGTCTCCGCCCACGCGATGAGCGGCGCCACCGGATATACGAGCGTATATCACGCCTTCAGCGATAGTGCTGAGCGCTTCGGCGACAATGCATTCCTGCGCGCGCCGCCGGCCAATACCGCGGCTGACACGCCAGCCGGTGTTGCATACTCGTATGCCGAGGCCCTGGCACGCGTAATTGAATTGATTGCTAACTATGCGGCCCGCGGATTAAAGCAGGGTGACCGCGTTGCGCTGATATTCGACAGCCGCGTGGACGTGTATCTGCACCTGCTGGCACTCAATGCGCTCGGCGTCAGCATCGTCCCACTGCACTCGCTCGGGACGGATGAAGATCTGCGTTACATGATTTTGCACAGCGATTGCCGACTGGCGGTGTCGGCCGACGAATATCGCAAGCGCATCGAAGCGTTGCTGGCAGATCGTGACGATTGCGACGTGCTCGACGAAGCCGAACTCAGGGGAGCGACCGGTGCGGCTCCCGAGGCCGCAACGGACCCGGCGACCGAGGCCGCAATCGTCTACACCTCCGGGACTACCGGCAAGCCCAAGGCATGCATGCTGTCGAACGAATACTTTCTGGCGCTGGGTGCCTGGTATAACGGCCTCGGTGGAATTTGTAGCATGCATGCCGGCGATCGATTATTGACGCCATTACCGCCGAATCATATGAATGCGCTCGCGACATCGTTTACCGCGATGATGTTGTGTGGCGGATGCGTCGTGCAGCTCGACCGGTTTCATCCGAAGTCGTGGTGGCAGACGGTTCGCGATGAGAAAGCGACCATCATTCATTGTCTGGGCGTCATGGTCGCCATCCTCCTGACCCTGCCGGAAGAGGCATCGGATGATTTTTCGAACCAGGTCAAGTTTTGCTTCGGGCCGGGACCGGATCCGCGTCACCAGGCCGTATTCGAAAGTCGATTCGGATTTCCGCTGGTCGACGCGTGGGCTATGACGGAAACCGGCGCCGGTAGTCTCAGCATTGCACACGAAGAACCGCGGCATGTCGGAGAGCGCTGCATCGGCAGGCCCGGCGATTTCATGGAATACCGCATCGTCGATGACCGGGACACGGACCTTGCGCCAGGGAATCCCGGGGAACTAATCGTGCGCGCGAAAGGGGACGACCCGCGGCGCAATTTCTTCAGCGGCTATTACAAGGACAGTGCCGCGACCGAAGAAGGGTGGCGCGGTGGCTGGTGGCATACCGGTGACGTGGTGACGGAAGGCCCGGATGGCAACCTGTTCTTCGTCGACCGCCGCAAAAACGTCATCCGCCGCAGCGGCGAGAATATTGCGGCAGTCGAGGTCGAGGCAGCATTGCTGCGGAGTCCCGAGGTCAGGAATTGCGCGGTGTGCGCGGTTCCCGACGAAATCCGTGGCGACGAGGTTTTCGCATTCGTAATACCGAGTACCATTGATCCGGATGCCGGAGAAATTTTCCGGCATTGCGCCGATCATCTGACATACTTCAAGACCCCAGGATACATTGCATTCGTCAATGAATTGCCGCTGACACCGTCGCAGAAGCTCAGCCGTGGTGATATCAAGAAGATGGCAGCGGAATGTGTTCTGAACAACGATTGTTTTGATCTTCGGAAACTCAAAAAAAGAAAAGCCGGTTAAGTGGGTCGAACGAAAAACAACAGAACGGGATACGTCGGCGTGGTCGTTGCAGCGCCGGTCAGTGTGCCTTACGAACGTTTCTCTCCCGAGCCCGCGCACTGGTGGCTGGCGCGGGCGCTGTCGGACCTTGGCAAACGGTCAGGCCTTACCGCCAAGGACATCGACGGCCTTTGCGTGTCGTCGTTTACCTTGTTCCCGGACACGGCGGCCGGCATCACGCAACACTTTGGACTGACGCCACGCTGGCTGGATCACGTGCCGACGGGCGGCGCGTCCGGCGTGATGACCTTGCGACGTGCTGCGCGGGCCGTGCAGTCGGGTGATGCGGATATCGTCGCCTGCATCGCCGGTGACACCAATCATGTCGATTCTTTTCGCGCAATGCTGACCACGTTCAGCCGTTTCTCCCAGGACGCCTCGTTCCCCTACGGCGCCGGCGGCCCAAACGCCAATTTCTCGCTGATGACGAGTCACCACATGAAGACCTGCGGGACACGCCGCGAGGATTTCGGAAAGATCTGTGTCGCGCAACGCGACAATGCCTTGCATTTTCCGGACGCCCTGATGAAGACGCCGCTGACGCTCGAGCAATACATGGATGCGCGACTCATCGCCGATCCGCTGGTGCTGTTCGACTGTGTGATGCCTTGCGCGGGCGCCGAGGGCTACCTCGTGATGCGTGAGGAGCACGCCAAGGCACAGCAGCTGCCGTACGCGAACGTCCTGTCGACGATCGAAAGGCACAATGCATTCCCCGACGACCCGGTACAGATCCGCGGCGGCTGGGCGCTGGACAGGGAGGAGTTCTGGAGCATGGCCGGCATCGGGCCGGAACGGGTCGACATGTTGCAGACCTACGATGACTATCCCGTGATCAGCGTGATGCAAATGGAGGACCTCGGCTTTTGCGAGAAAGGGGCGGCGAGCGAATTCATCCAGGCAAACACTTTTACATTCGATGGGTCGTTCCCGCACAACACCTCGGGCGGACAGCTTTCCGTCGGGCAGGCAGGCGCGGCCGGCGGCTTCCTCGGCCTCGTGGAAGCGATCCGGCAGCTGACCGGAGAGGCGAAGGACAATGCTGTCAAGGATGCGCGGATTGCCGCGGTGTCCGGATTCGGCATCATCAATTTCGACCGCGGGCTGTGCTCCGCTGCGGCGCTCCTGGAGGCAGTGCAGCAATGAGCGAATCTCTGCAGCGGCCACCGAGGAAAGATCCGCAGAAACGCACGGTCACGCCGACGCTGCCGCCGCAGGCGCGCAGCCGGCAGGCGATCGTATTCTCGACTGCGGCGGCGGAAGGCCGCCTCGCACTGCAAACCTGCGGCGCCTGCGAGCACGTCATTTATCCACCGCGCGAACTGTGTCCGAAATGCTGGTCGATGCATATCGAATGGCGGGATATCCCGGACGGCGGCGAACTCGTCAGCGAGACCACCTTGCGCACCAGCGTCAACACCTATTTTCGTGAACGCATGCCCTGGCGCATAGGCACGGTCAAACTGGATGCCGGTCCGCTGGTGCTCGCGCATATCCACGGCGATGTGGGCGCATACGCGCGGGTGAAAATGATCGCCCGCACAGACAAATCCGGGCAGGGCGTGTTGCTGGCGCTGCCCGAAAAGGAGACGGCCAATATGGCAGATGACAAGCAGTTACGTGAATTGACCTGTAACCCGAAACATCGGCGCGTGCTGGTAACCGACGGCCGAACGGAACTCGGGCAACGAATGGCGGCGGCGCTCGCGGAAGCGGGTGCGTCGGAAGTCTTCGTTGGCATCGCCGAAAACTGGCGACCTTATGCGGGGAGCGCCGAACTTGCCGCGATGGCGCGTGTGGAAATCGTGCCGCTCGATGTCACGGACACGGTTTCGGTGAATGAACTCGCAGGCGAGATTGGTGGCAAGACCGACATACTCATTAATACGGCGGAGTACGTGCGGCCCGGCTCGGCCATGCAGCGCCAGGGAATCCTGACGGCACGTGATGAAATGGAGACCAACTATTTTGGCCTGATGCGCCTGATCCAGGCGTTCGGGCCGGCGATGCGCGGCCGCGGCGCGGATGGCGACAACAGTGCCTGTGCCTGGGTCAATCTGCTGTCCGTGTACGCACTGTCAAACTGGCAGGTCTACGGCAGCACCACCGCAAGCCAGGCGGCTGCCTATTCCCTGAGCCAGTGCCTGCGCAGCGAATTTACCGGCAGCGGCGTCAAGGTCGTTAACGTTCTTTTCGGTCCGCTGGAGGAGTCCTGGCGGCAGCCGCTGCCGCCGCCCAAGGTGACGCCGCAACGCCTGGCCGACAGCGTCGTTCACGCACTGCAGCAAGGCATCGAAAACGTGACGCTCGGACCGGTCGCCGAAGATGTCGTGCGCCGTTACAAGGACGATCCTTTCGTCCTGGAAAGAGAGCTGATACAAAGCGGCGAAAGGCAGGCAATATGAGCAACAGCAATTCCACGGTCCTCGAGGCTCTCGCCAGCGCGATGGCATCGGGCGATGTGCAGACTGTCGATCTGACGCATACCCTGGATTCGGAGTTTCCGGTGATCGTGTTGCCGCCGGAATTCGGGCAGTGCGCGCCGTTTCGCGCCGAAGTCGTGTCGCAATATGATGAACGCGGCCCCGGCTGGTACTGGCAGAATATTTCCATGTGCGAGCACACCGGCACGCATTTCGATGCGCCTGTACACTGGATATCCGGCAAGGACCTGCCGAACGGGTCCGTCGATTCGATCGCCCCTGGCGCGTTCGTGAAACCGGCATGTGTTATCGATTGCTCGACGGAATGCGCGGCGGACGAGGATTTTCTCCTGACCCCCGAATTTATCCAGGCGTGGGAAAAAAAGCATGGCGAGATTCCTGCAGGCAACTGGGTCCTCATGCGTTCCGACTGGTCGAAGCGCTCGGGCGCGGCGTATCTGAATATGCGTGAGGATGGTGCGCATTCGCCCGGACCGTCCGCCGATGCGGTCAGGTTCCTGGTCGAACAACGTGACATCGTCGGTTTCGGCACCGAAACGGTCGGCACGGATGCGGGCCAGGCGGCGCATTTGACACCACCACACCCGGCCCATTATTTGTTCCATGGCGCCGGCAAATACGGCTTGCAATGCCTTACAAATCTCGATCAGCTGCCGCCGACGGGCGCGATCCTGCTGTGCCCGCCGTTAAAAATTAAAAATGGCTCGGGAAGCCCATTGCGCGTGCTTGCCCTGGTTGCAAGGAGTGCGGCATGACAGACAATCGACCCGTCGCCCTCGTCACCGGCGGCAGCGCCGGCATTGGTGCGAGTATCTGCCAGCACCTGCTGGACGACGGTTATCAGGTCCTGAACCTCTCGCGGCGAAAATCACGGTTGGGTGGCTCGGGAATCGTCGATATCGAAGTCGATCTCTCCGATGTCGATGCGACGCAAAGCGTGATCGAGGATCTGGCAAAGAATTACGCAATCACCAGCCTCGTGCACAACGCGGGCGTCATTCGCCCGGACCTGATCGAGGATGTAAAACTCGAGGATGTCGCGTACGTGACGAGGCTACATTTGTATACGAGTATCCTGCTGGCGCAGGGCGTGCTCGACGCGATGAAAGCGGCGCAGTTCGGACGCATCGTGCTGATAAGTTCTCGCGCCATGCTCGGACTCGAGACGCGCACGGGGTATTCTGCAACCAAGGCAGGGCAGGTCGGCCTGGTGCGGACCTGGGCCATGGAACTGGGTCAACACGGGATAACCGTCAATGCCGTTGCGCCCGGGCCGATCGTGACCGACATGTTTACCGAGGTCGTGCCGGAAGACAGTGACAAGGCAAAGCAGATTGCACAGTCGGTCCCGGTTAAACGCCTCGGAAAACCGGATGATGTTGCACGCGCAGTGATGTTCCTGTTGTCGCCCGAAAACGGTTTCGTGACCGGGCAGTGTATTTTCGTGTGCGGTGGCGCGAGCCTGGGCTCGCTGAGCTTATAAGAGGGGAATTGTGGCGAAAGGGCTGAAAATTATT
>JBFFKF010000051.1:0-17895 GCA_041555515.1 Woeseiaceae bacterium | reverse complement strand
GGCTGGTCCCTGCCTGGCGTCTTCCCGCGTACGCATTGACGATGCCCACCATGCCCTTTTGCAGGCCCACCGAATTTTCGAGAACGAAATGATCTTCGGGCGCGTGATAGCGAACGAAAATCCGCACGTCCGGTGCCGGATCATCCTGCGGCCCCGCAACGTGATTCGCCCACCATCTCATTTTTAGGCTCCAGATTACGATCTCGAGAGCGCTTGGCGAATCACCGAAACTCGGTGGCTGTTCCATTATTTCATCGCCGAGTTCCATGCGCACCGGACGTTTTAACGCATGACCGTATTTCCGGATCTCGCGGCTTACGAAGTCCTCGATGGGCGTAAAACTCCCGGCAGTCAGCCCTTCGATGTAACGCGCACTCAATTCGCTGCCGTCACCGTTTATGGGGTAAACCTTGACCCACAGGCTGTTGTTCCAGTCGGTGCTACGGGCTTGTGTCAGCCAGGTGCTGACAACGACGAACAACAGGATCAGCAGCAGTACCGTGATGCGTATCGCCTTGAACATTCTTGTATGCCCGAAACTCGCGCCAGCTTGCGGAATCGCTGATTAGGCCCTGTCGCTTGTCGGCATAACAGGGACCGGGTCCCAGTTCGCGCAAATACCTGCGCGGCAGCTTTGGCATGGACGGTTGGCCCGGACGGGCAGGGACCTAATCCAGCTTGCGAAATTTGAGGACGAACCTGTCCGTGCGGCCACGCACCTCGGGGTTGAAGATCGCTTTACTGTGATCGTCCTCCGTACTGCGGAGGAAATCTGCCTCGGCCACAAGCGCGAAACCCGCGGCCTCGAGTTCACTGATGACGATCTGCGGGTCAATCCGGTGCAGGGTGCCGCCGGTCTCCCTGGGCGAGCCGGGAGCCGCATGGTGATCGACGACGCCAAGAATGCCGCCAGGCTTCAAACTGTCCATTAGTTCCGCAAGCATTTTCGGTCCGTCGATTCTCGGCCAGCCGTTCGCTTCGTCAACGTAATAGATGTCATGGTAGGACAGTATCAGCATCACAGCGTCAAATACCTCGCTGCGCAATCTCAGTTCATTGTTCTCGGCCAGCAGTGACTCGATATTTGGCAGACGATTTCCAGCGTAGCGATTGACGGCTTCGTCCCCGACGAACCCGGCGTAGGCACTGTTGGTGTGCGCGACAACCTTGCCATCGGGCCCGACGACATAGGAGAGCAACTCGCTGTAATAGCCGCCGCCGGAAAACATGTCGAGCACTGTCATTCCCGGCTTGATACCAAAGAACTCGAGTACCTGGGCAGGCTTCCTGCCGGCATCGCGTTCCCTGTCGGTATCCGTACGCTCCGGGTTGGCAACTGCTAATTCGTAAATGGAAATTAACGAGACATCGGCAGCCGGTCCATCGCTCGTCTGTGCCGAAACTACTCCCGTGGTCGCGGTGATGCCGGCCAGCACCAACAACGCGACAGCCAGAATTCTTGTCGTTTGCATTGTTGTTCCAATGAGATCCAGTGAGCGTTAAACCGTGACTCGAGGCACCGGAGACAGTGCCAGTCGCGGCTTCGAATTGTGGTGGCGGAAGCTTAACTGAAGTGCAAATAAAAAGCCCCGCGTTTGACGGCGGGGCTAATGACTCTTTTTATTATTAAAGAGGTAACTGGTAGTTCGGCAACCGGATACAGACTTTAGTTATTAGTATTGGATCTGGATCTTATTATTATTGTTGTTGTTTTTCTTCTGGCGTCTAAATCCTGTTTGTATCGTTTTGTGGTTACCTAGTTCAGTTACACTTCGCTTGGGCATATTTATTAAGGCAATTCCTATGCCATGTGGTAAAAAGTCAAGTAAATTCAGACACTTAACAAATATTCTGGGCATCATCGATTAATCGCAATAATCATATTGTAAAAAAACCCGACGAGATGCTGCGAGCGCATAATATTTGGATATAAAACAACAAGGCAAAGGCACTGAAAATATTAATGTTTTGCGATCGGTCATTTATCCTGGATCGACATTGATCGGATCCGGCGAATTTTTTGCCGGGAATTGGCGTATGTCGGCATTCGCCGACGCAGCGGCGCGAAAGTGTCAAATTATTCGACGTTGCTGACGGCAGCTTCGGTACCTCCTTTGGCTTTCTCCAGCAAGCCGATCAGGCTGAAGAAACGGCCATTCCTGACGACCGCGATTATGGACAAGGCATCCGCGGGTTTGTTGAGCGGATCGCCGCGCACGAGCACGAGGTCCGCCAGGGCGCCCGGCGTAATTCGGCCAATCTGGTTCTCCAGTCCGAGCAGCTGCGCCGCGCCACTCCCGGTTACCTGGAGCAAATCGCTGCCGCGTAGCCCCGCAGCGGAGAGCGCGCGGAGTTCCGCATGCAACGCGAGACCGGGGGGAAGGCCGTTGGGCTTGCTGCCCAGAACAATCGGCGCCCGCGACGGAAGGAGGGCTGGTACGCTCGAAAAACGCCGCCCCGGAGCGTTGATCTGGCCGAGCTCGCGCGCCTGGCGCGAATTCAGCAGGGACGAAATACCCGGCGTCGCGGAATCCGCGAGACCCGATATCAATGTGACCGGGCCCGGACGGACGGTCACCTGCATATCCTGATATTGGCCGCCGACCGGCGAGCTTGGCATCGCATCCGCCCCGACGAACAGGTCTGCGCCGATCCCCAGCCCGGTATTCCAGCTTTCCGCGACGACCGGAACACCGCGCGCCCGCCAGTCCTGTATGGCATCTCGCGTCGCTGCGTCGCCCGGGTTGCCCGCCGGAACTCTGACAAAGAAATATCTGTGTTCATCGCCGTCCTGCGGCGCGACCCTGATATCCGCCGCTGACAGTACCCTTGGGCCGGGGTTTGCTTCACCTTCCCAGAGCGGCTCATCGTGTGCCGGCTCATCGGTGACGATCGTCGTCACGCCATACGCGAGCATGCGCGGCCCGGCCGCTGCAGCGGGTCCGACAGGCATGGCGGACCAGACGTCGATAAAACCGGGAACAATGGTGATATCGCCCAGATCCAGTAGCGTGGCATCCGGCCATTCCCTGCTCGCGGTGACGGCAGCGATGCGGCCGCTGTCAATCAGGACATCCATGTGATCGCGATAGCGATCCCAAATGCCGTCGAACAACCTGGCGCCGCGAATGACCAGGCGATCACCGGGCGGATCAACGATCTCCAGTTCACGCTTTGCGATAAGCGTTGTTGGCCGCGGCTCCGGATCTGCGACCGTCGCCCGAAACGGCAGCGACCTCGAACGCGAGTCCGCGAATTTTCGAGTCTTGATAAATCCATCGGCCGTGTACATGAGTTCGTGGCGGCTACGCCAGCTTACCGGCGACGCAAAAACATCCTCGTCCGCGACCAGTTGCCGCACGAGCGGCGGATCAGACAGAATGATCATGTCAATCGATACCCGCTCGCCGTCCTGTCTGAGAACGGTCAAAAGCGTGCCATCCGGTCGCCACGACGGAGACGATAAGGGTTGATCGGAAACCAGTAACTCGACCGCCGCCTCGCCGTGCCGCCTCAGCATCAGCGAATACTGTTCTTCGTGTTTCCTGATGTAGACCAGGTGTCTGCCATTGTGCGACCAGGCAGGTTCGACCTCGTCACCGGGATGATCGCTGATCCTCCAGCTCAGGCCCGTCGGCAAATCGGTTTCCCAGATATCGAAGCCGGTGTCCCGGCGATCCGAGGAAAACACGATACGCTCGCCGTCAGGATGCCAGGTGCCGTGTTGATCGAAATTAGACACAGTGCCGATACTGCTTGCTACTGACGATTCGACATCCAGTAACCATAGACGCGCACCGTCGGGTGAGTTCGTCTGGTACAGGATCTGTGAACCATCGGGGGACCAACGGGGCTTTTGTGCCCGCGTCAGCCCGTCTGTCATGATTTGCGCCTGCCCGCCGCGTGCTGGCAGAACCCATATCATGCCCATGAGATCCATCGCCACGCGGCCATCGCGCGGATTGACATCAACCCCGAAATTGGTGCCCTGCGTGACAACAACATCCGCGGCTGCCGACCCGATCAAGAGCAGCGCGCAGGCGATGCCGCTTATGCTCCTACGTGGCACGGTCCACCCGCAGGTTCGAGCATTCGTAGTCAGCGACTTCGAAGCTTATCTGTATCGCCTGGCAACACACCTGGCAATCCTCGATATACGATTGCGCGCCGGCACTGAGATCCAGCAAGACGCCGATACGCTCCCCGCAATGCGGGCATGTGACGCTGCGGTCCAGGATTTGCGACTCCATGGTGTATCAGGGCTGTATCCGGGTGCCGATCCACGGTGTCGTAGTGAACGTGTGCTCGCTGGCGCGCACGATGTCACGATGCCAGCATGCCCTGTCGTGAATTCGATTCTTTCCCTCGATCCAGAGCTCGATCATCGTTGCCCAGAGGCGAAAGCCGCCCCAGTGTGCAGGGCGTGGAATCTCGGGCACCTCGTCGCTGCCAAGCGTCATTGTTTCCGGATCGAGTTTCAGACCCAGTTCGGCAGCGCGTTGTCGCACCTGAAGAAGGAGTGCCTCGTATGACTCGATTGCTTCACTTTGATCGCTGCTCCAGGCGCCCAGCTGGCTCCCCCAGTCACGAGTTGCGAAATAGGCATCGCTTTCCTTCTCGGGCGAGCGCACCACCGTGCCTTCGATACGGATCTGTTTGCCGAGCGCATCCCAGTGCATCACGGCGGCGGCGTGCGGATTTGCGTCGAGTTCCAGAGATTTCCTGGAGCGGTAGTTGGTATAAAAAACCAGGTATCCCGGATCCGGCACGAATTCCTTAACGAGAACGACTCGCGAGGAAGGCCGTGAATCGGCACCGACCGAGGAGATCGTCATCGAGTTGGGATTTCGCTGCACTTGTGCCGCGGTCGCCTCTTTCAACCAGGCGTCAGCCCAGTGCATCGGGTCTGACGGCAATTTATCGGGCAAACGATTTGCCAGCTTCGCGTCGCTCACGTGTTGATGTCCTGGGTAGCTGCATGTTTCGCGGTGCGTTGAGCAGATTAGCAGACCCGGTTACCGTGATCATCCCTTGCTGTTTTCTTCATTTTCGAATGGGGAAACACTTATCGACCGGATCATGCGATGAAGGTGCCGCCCTCGCGGCGAGGATCGGCGGCGGCCGAGAAACCGCGTGTGTCGTCGAACATAGCGGCTACGACACCGCCGAAATACATGCCGATCTCCGGATACCGGGTAACGGATATCGCCGTATCCGGAAGCTTCAGACCGGGCTCCACGGCGATATTCAGACCAGTGTCATCGATTTCCAGATGTAATCTCGGATGCCGCACCGCAGCGCTGAGGTCATGGCCGAGCTGGATATAGTTAATCAGAAACTGATGCAGTGCGGTCGTAATGCGATCCGCACCCGGCGAACCGATTGCCAGCACCTCGTGTGCCGAACGCGCCACACTGGGCGCCATGTTCGAGGGCAAACGCTTGCCGGGTGGACCGGCCTCGAAGCCCCTTCGATTCAACTCGATTTCGCCCAGGCAGTTATTCAACCAGAGGCCAGTGCCGGCAGGCATTTCTCCCGAGCCATATCCGGACGAGGCAGTGATTGCACAGGCGAGGCCGGTATCGTCCACCGCAGAGGTGTGCACCGTAGAGCCCGATGACCATCGCGTGAGCAGCTCGCCGCGCGCAGCCAGTTCGAGCAGGCGCGCAACGTCTTGCGGAATGTCCTCGCTCAGATCCAGCTCGCGCTTTCGATAAGACATTGCGGATTCCTGAACACTCAGCAACAGCCGTAGCGCATCATCGTCCCATTGAGTTACCGGTTGTTTGTCGAAGGCAAGCAGCATTGCGGCCAGCACGCCGCCGCCGATGGCGGGCGGCGGATTGGTCGCGATTTTCCAGTCACCCATATTGACGATCAGCGAATCACGAATCAGCGGCTCGTAGCTCCCCATGTCTTGCATCGTCAGAAAGCCGCCGCGCTCCTGGACGTGATCTGCGATTGCCCTGCCGATGGCGCCCGTGTAGAAAACCTCGCTGCCGCCTTCGGCAAGCGCGGTCAGGCTGTCACTCAGGTGGGGCACGACGATCTTGCTTCCCGCCGGTACCAGGCCACCGTTATCGTCATGCAGCGCGCCATGACCGTCGTCGCTGCGACCAAAAATGATGTCGCCCGTATAATTCAGGTAGTAATGACAGGCAGCGGATAAAGGGAATCCTTCCTTTGTTGCGCGTATTACCGGAGTCAGTAATTCACGCCAATTGATGTGACCGTAATGTTGCGACGCCAGGTGCAGCGCGGCCGGCGTTCCCGGCACGGCGACCGACGCTGCGCCGATAATGGTCTCGACGCCACCGCCGTATTCCATGGCAACGGACTCTGCCTCGGGTCTTGCGCCGGCGGGCAGCCCTAGTCCGGGAACGGCGACGTTGCCGTCGATCGTAATCGGGTCATCGCCGGGCGGCCAGATCGTTACGTAGACGCTTCCGGCCAGCGCGCAGACACCGGGTTCGGTGTTGATCGCATACATGGCACCCGCGATCGCGCAGTCGACGGCATTGCCGCCAAGCGCGGAAATTTCCGCGCCCGCATCAGCGGCTTCCTGCGATGCTGCGGCGATGGCGACTTTTGAGGGAGTCTGCATACCTCGTCAGTCAGGACGGCGACTGGCCGGCTTCGCCCACCTGGGATCAATCAGAAATGTATGACCGAGCGAATGCTTTTTCCTTCATGCATCAGGTCAAACGCTTTGTTGATGTCTTCGAGCGGCATGGTGTGCGTGATGAATTCGTCCACCTTGATTTCACCGTTCATGTATTGATCGACCATTCCAGGTAATTGGGAGCGACCCTTGCAGCCACCGAAAGCCGTGCCTCGCCAGACACGGCCCGTCACCAGCTGGAACGGCCGCGTACTGATCTCCTGTCCGGCGCCCGCTACACCGATGATGACCGACTCACCCCAGCCCTTGTGGCAGCACTCGAGCGCGGCTCGCATCAGGTCCGTATTGCCGACAGCTTCGAAGGAGTAGTCAACGCCACCGTCGGTCAGCTCGACCAGAACTTCCTGGATCGGCGCGTCGTAGTCTTTGGGATTGACCGTGTCGGTCGCGCCCATTTGCGTGGCGAGTTCGAACTTGTCCGGATTGATATCGACCGCGATGATGCGACTCGCCTTTGCTATGGTCGCACCCTGAATCACACTCAGGCCGACGCCTCCCAGCCCGAACACCGCAACCGTCGCGCCCGGTTCTACCTTCGCTGTATTGAGAACGGCTCCTATGCCGGTCGTGATCCCGCAACCGAGCAGACAAACTTTTTCCAGCGGCGCGTCTTGATTTACTTTGGCAACCGCGATCTCCGGTAGCACCGTGTGTTCGCTGAAGGTGGATGTACCCATGTAGTGGAAAATTTGCTTACCATCTTTTGAAAAGCGCGAAGTGCCGTCCGGCATCAATCCCTGGCCCTGGGTTACACGGATTGCCTGGCAAAGATTGGTTTTGCCCGAGGTGCAAAAACTGCATTCGCCACACTCTGGCGTATAAAGTGGAATGACATGATCCCCCGCCTTGACGCTGGTCACGCCGGCGCCGACTTCCTCGACGATCGAGCCACCTTCGTGACCGAGCACGGCTGGAAAGATGCCCTCCGGGTCTTCGCCCGTGAGCGTAAATGCGTCGGTATGACAAACACCCGTGGCAACATTTCGCAACAAGACCTCACCGTCTTTCGGCCCGTCGAGATCGATTTCTTCAATTTCAAGCGGTTTGCCCGCTTCCCAGGCGACAGCAGCGCGCGTTTTCATTATTGCTTGTTCCTTGGTGAACGTTGTTATCGGGCAGGATGTTCGCACGAATGCGCCTGAGACGGTAGACGTCTCCACGTGCCGCCATTATCAGCGTTCAGCTGACGTTCATAAAACTAATGAAAACAAAGGCTTGTATTAAGTCTCCGTTCATCTCCACGGCACTACGCTAGAGCCGTACCGTCAACAAAGGAGACGGCCATGAACGCGAATAAGGACCATTTTTTGAAACGCGCGAGTTATTTGCTGGCGTTCAGCATCTGCCTGACGTTTGTCGCTGCGGCGGATGCGGCGGCACACACGGTCGATTTTCGACCTGGTTTCGTGGAAGTGCATCACCTGAGCGGCAGGGCACGGCCCCTTCCCGGCTGGCTCAGAAGGAACCGGGAATTTGCACACTGGTATTGGCACAGCCGCCACCGGTTCCAACGCCATGTGAGCTGGCACACGCTGTATCACCTCTATCTACGCGAACTGCGCCACCGCCGGCATGCCAGACTCGTTTACGACGATCACCATTACGCTCGCGGCTACCGCAGCTATTACAAGAAATGGCGTAAGCGCAATTACTGAGGTGCAGCTTCATTAAACCCGGACTGTGAAGTCCGGGTTTTTCTTTTGGTGTTCAAGTCCGGTCTACGGTAAAAGGTAAACGTCACACAATTCAGTTCGGACCTGGTTGGAAAATGAATCTTGAAAATTTACGTAGCGAGCTGTCGGCACTCGATCGCCAACTCGTGGAGTTAATTGCGGAACGACAGCGCATAGTCGGCGAGATCGGGCGTAGCAAGCAGCAGACCGGTCAGCCGACGCGCGATTACGAGCGCGAAAAAGAAGTGCTCGAAACCGCCCGCAGCCGCGCGAAGGCCCTGAATGTCAACCCGAATATCGCGGAGGAAATCCTCACAACGCTCATCCGCTCGTCGCTGACGCACCAGGAGCGGAGACGCGTCGTTGCGGAAGGCAAAGGCGATGGCCGACGCGTCCTGGTCATCGGCGGCGCCGGCAAGATGGGCGGCTGGTTCGTCGACTTTTTCCGGTCCCAGGGATTTGCCACAACCGTGGCGGATCAGGCATTAGAGGACGGGCCCGGGCGCTTTCACGACTGGCGGGATGCTGGAACGGACTACGACATCATCGCCGTGACCACGCCGCTCGCCGTGTCGGGCGACATACTGAAAGAACTCGCAGAGTCGTCTCCCGAGGGCCTGATTTTCGACATCGGCTCGCTCAAGACCCCGCTTAAAGAAGGACTCGAGGCGCTCAGGCGTGCGGGCTGCAATGTCGCGTCGCTGCACCCGATGTACGGGCCGGACACGGAACTACTCTCCGGCCGCCACCTGATCTTCGTGGACGCCGGCTCCGCCGAGGCAACCAGAGAAGCCAAGGAGTTATTTTCACCGACGATGGTCGATGAGCTGGATATGGGCCTCGACGAACACGATCGTCTGATTGCCTACGTTCTGGGACTGTCGCACGCACTCAACATCGCTTTTTTCACGGCGCTGGCGGAAAGCGGCGAAGCAGCGCCGAAACTCGCCCAGCTCTCCTCGACCACTTTCGATGCGCAGTTGCTGGTTTCGGCGGCGGTCGCTCAGGACAATCCGCACATGTATTTCGAAATCCAGCACCTGAACAGGTTTGGACTCGATCCCCTCGACGCATTGGGGAAATCCGTCGCACGAATCCGCGAAGTCGTTTCCGGCGGGGATGAAGAGGGTTTTGTCGAGCTCATGCTGAACGGGCGTGAGTACCTGTCGACGCGCCGCTGACAAGAAATTTTTGGCGAAATTCGCCGTCGCATCGGCGACGCACCGGCCGGATTCTGGTACAAGCAAATTCCATGGTGCGACGAAACTTCGCTTATATGGCCATGCAAAGAAACCAGCCAACCGAACTCGAACGCATGAACGCAAAGTTCGCCGCGCTGAGCGACGAATTCAAAAGGAACATGAGCATTTTGCGTCGTTCGCAGGAACGGGAACTATTGCTCCTGAACGCAGACGATCTTGCCGCGCTCTTCAGGCAAATGACCGCGGGCCTGCGTGGCAGCTATGGGCTGGAAACCGTGACCGTGGTCCTCGCCGATCCGGACCACGATGTAAGGCACCTGCTGGTCGCCGGAGGGACCGCGGTCGAGTCTGTGCCCGGCCTTTGCTTTGCCGAATCGCTGACGGGCATCGCCCCGCAATATGTCGCTTTGCGCAGGCCATGGCTGGGGCCTTACAAGCCATCTGATCACTCGCTGCTTTTCGGGGATGCCTCGAAAATCAAGAGCATCGCGATGATCCCGCTGAAGCACAAAGGCGAGCTCCTGGGTAGTATCAATTTCGGTAGCGCCGATGAGTCGCGCTTCACGCGGGAACATGCGACTGACTTTTTCGCACACCTTGGCGCGATCGCCTCGTTCGCACTCGAGAATGTCGTCAACCGCGCACGGCTGCTGCGCAGCGGATTTACGGACGTGCTGACTGGCTGGAATAACAGGAGATACCTGCAAGTGCGGCTGGTGGAGGAACTCGCGCGCGCACGACGCGATGGCAGCAACCTGGTATGCCTGATGCTCGACATCGACCATTTCAAAAACGTCAATGACAGCTATGGTCACGCAGCGGGCGACGCCGTATTACGGGAGCTGGCGCAGCGGATCGAATCACAGGTACGCGCCAGTGACATCGCGGCGCGTTTTGGCGGTGAGGAATTCGTGGTGTTACTGCCTGCAACCGAAGTCGAGTCAGGAGAGCTGCTGGCGGAACGTATACGCAAGGCCATTTCGGCTGAGCCAATTGAAATCGGTGAAGGTAAAGAGGTAACGATCACGGCGTCTATCGGTATTGCGAGCATCGCACCCGGTCGCGATATCCAGGACTTGAAGACGGCCGGCGAGTCGCTGCTGGCGCGCGCTGATGTCGCCCTGTACAGCGCCAAATCGTCAGGGCGTGACCAGGTTGCCGCGGAACAGCTGAGTCAGCCCGGGCCAGCGGCCCGGGCTGAATCCAGTTGAATGCAGCAGCCCGCGATTGGTGTACCCGGTTAACCGGTTCGCCGCGAACGGCTCATCAGGATCAAGAACAGCGGTACGCCGATCGCAGCGGTCAGCGCGCCAACCGGCAGCTGGCGCGGGGCCAGCACGGTTCTGGACAAGGTGTCCGCGAGTACGAGCAGGATACCCCCCGCGAGCGCGGAGGCCGGCAACACGATTCTGTGGTCACTGCCGGCGACGATCCGGATCAGGTGGGGCACTACCAGTCCGATAAAGCCGATGACGCCGACCGTCGTGACTGATATCGCGGTTGCCAATGCGGTAACCGCAAAAATCATCATGCGAAACCCTGCGACCGGTAAGCCGACGATGGCTGCCTGCAGGTCACCGCGCGCAAGGACGTTCAGGTGGCGTGCCGAAACCAGGCCTGTAACGGTGATCGTCGCCAGTAACCAGAGGGACTGAGCGGGTGAATAGGAAAAACTCAGGTCGCCGACGAGCCAGAACAGCATGCCGCGCAGGTTCTGATCCGGACTCAGTGCCAGCAGCAGGGTGGTTGCCGCACTGAAGCCTGCGGCAAGTACGACGCCGGTGAGCAGCAGTCGCGTCGGCGTCCAGTTGCCGGTGCCCTGCGCGATGGAAAATACCAGCAAAGTTGCCAGCATCGCGCCGGCGAAAGCGGACACATCGACAAGCGTGGCGCCGAGGCCGAGCATCATTGCAAGCAGGGCGGCCACCGCTGCGCCGCCGGAACTCCCCAGTATGTAGGGCTCGGCGAGCGGATTACGCAGCAGCACCTGCATTAGCACACCCGCGACCGCTAGCAGACCGCCGACACCGAATGCCGTCAGCGCCCTCGGCAGGCGCAGCTCCAGGACGACATTGCGGGCGTTATCCTGTAGATCTCCCGCAATCGATTGCCAGACTTCGCCCGCACTTATGTCGGCGCTTCCCGACATCAACGCGAACAGGCCGGCGAGCAGCGAAGCTACGGCCAGTAAAGGGAAAAGCAGGCCTGGGCGGACTCGTGCCAAGAATCACTCCTTCGGCTAAATAATAGGCTTATGGCCAGGCTAGTCAGCATTGTAGTGTATCGGCAGCGCCGTCTGGACAGCCTCTCGTAATCGTGCAGAATTAGGGGCCTATGGTGAGCACTGACCGAATCGACTCACAAGGCTTCCGCGCCAATGTCGGCATCATTCTCTCGAATGAGGAAGGCAAGCTTTTGCTGGCCGGTCGCGTCGGCAACAAGGGCTGGCAATTTCCCCAAGGGGGCATGCTGAGAGGCGAAAGTGCAGAGGAAGCGATGTATCGCGAGCTGCATGAAGAAGTCGGCCTGCAGGTAAGCGACGTCGAAATACTCGGTGCGACCAGTGACTGGCTCCGTTATCGCTTGCCCGAAAAATTTCAACGGCGCGGATCGAAACCGTTGTGCATCGGACAGAAACAACGCTGGTTTATTTTGCGGCTGGTCGGACCTGACGATCGCGTCAGAGTCGATTGTTCGGCGACACCCGAGTTCGATCGCTGGCGCTGGGTCGAATTCTGGCGTCCGGTCAACGAGGTGATCTATTTCAAGCGCCGCGTGTATGCCAGAGCGCTGCACGAACTTGGGCCACACCTGTATCCGGATGGGTTACCGCCACGACCGAAATGGTGGCCAAGAAGATGGCGCACAGTATTCGACAAAGATATCGAAAGAGCCGCGAAGGAAAAAGCCGGGTCAAAAGGGCTTGATGACGGCGAGGCCAACAATCGCTAACAGAAAAATTGTGGGGACTTCGTTGAACCAGCGAAGCCACCTGGTATTGTCCGGCAGGTTTCCCGTTTTCAGCCGCGTGATCCAGTGATGACATCTCACGTGATAAATGATCATGCCTGCGAGCAGCACCAGCTTGACCTGAAACCATCCCTGGCCGAATAAAGCCCGGTTGACCGCCATAAGCGCAATACCGAAAAGTGCCGTCAGCACCGCGCCAATGGTCATGATGATAAAGAGCCGCCACTCCATAGTGCTGAAGCGCTTCCGACCGACTTCATCCGCCGCTTCCGCGTGATAGATAAACAGGCGTGGCAGGTAAAAAAGACCCGCGAACCAGGTGACCATGAAGGCGACATGCAAGGCTTTGAGCCACAGATACCACGCAGATAGTTGCATTCAGGCTGATCCCCCGGATTCTGAGATTAGTGCCAAATTGCGGCCCTAAAGTATGATTTATAACCAATTCCGTGATCTGCCGCACTTCTGTTTGCGCAGGCTACCGCGTAACATTACCGACCTGGATTCAGAACAAGCACCGTCAATGAAATCACCGCCTTACATGCCCGGTTTGGGTCGACGCTGGATACAGAGAGTCTCGATAGCGCTCGCACTGGTCGTCAGCGCATACCTGATCTTCGAGCTCGGTCGTATCCAGGCCAAGTACAACATTGTCGATGCGGTATCCGAACAGCAGACGCTCATGCAGGAAATCGATGGCCTTGAAAACCAGATTGCCGGCCTCAAACAAGAGATCGCTTTGCTGCAGACGCACCGCGATATTGATCGCGAGGCCTACCAGGTCGTAGAAAAAAACCTTGGAGATCTACAGAAAAAAATTCAAGAACAGCGCGACGCAATTGCTTTCTACCGGGGTATCGTATCTCCGGCCGATGGCGGTCGCGGCTTGAGAGTCCAGGATCTCAAGCTTACGAAAGGAAAAGAGGATCGGCAGTATCACGTACGGCTTGTGCTGGTTCAGGTGAAGCAACATGATCGCAGCGTCAAAGGCGAAGTGGATTTCAGTATCGAGGGTGCTCAGGACGGCGCCGATGTGACGTATACGTTAGAGCAACTGTTACCGGCGGATGCTGATAGCAAATGGCAATTCTCGTTCAGGTATTTCCAGGACTTTGATCGTGAACTGTATTTGCCTCCCGGATTCACGCCGGAAAAGATTAATATCGAAGTCATCTCGCGCACAAAATCGATCGCGAGTGTTAAACAAAGTTTTCTTTGGGGCACTGGCCAGAGTTAATTGAGAGGAGCAAAGGTCATGTTCGGTCGGAAAGAACGCAGACGGAATGTCATTGATACTCTGGTTGGAGCCAATTCAAAAGTAAATGGCGACCTTCATTTCGAGGGTGGTTGCCATGTTGATGGAACAGTCAAAGGCAGTGTTTCGGCCGATCCGGAAAGCAATTCGGCACTCAGTATTTCCGAAGACGGCGGCGTCGAGGGCGGCGTATCGGTACCGTATGTGGTGCTGCACGGAATCGTGCGCGGCGATGTTTATGCCAATCAACGAGTCGAACTCGGCCCGACAGCAAGAGTCATAGGTAATGTGTATTACAATTTGATTGAGATGGCGATCGGTGCCGAGATTAACGGTAAACTCGTACACCAGCCGGAAGGCCAGATGCCGGTGATGGACAAAGTCGGCGGTACTGCCGAAGCGCCGGTAAAGGTCGTTGGTAACACGAAGGCCCTGTGAGGCCAAGCAACGGATAATTATTGATGCAATCTGAAATACCTGTCATTGGTTCATCGGCGGCGCCGGCTCCGATTATCTTTACCGACGCGGCGGCCAAGAAAGTTCGTGAGCTCATTGAAGAAGAGGACAACCCTGGCCTGATGCTGCGAGTTTTCGTGGCAGGTGGTGGTTGTTCCGGGTTCCAGTACGGTTTCACTTTCGACGAGAAAACCGAAGAAGGCGATTCCAGCGTGGAGAATCAGGGCGTTACGCTGGTCGTCGATCCGATGAGCGTGCAGTATCTGATGGGTGCCGAGATCGACTACAAGGAAGATCTGCAGGGCGCGCAATTCGTGATTCGCAATCCCAACGCGACGACGACCTGCGGTTGCGGGTCTTCATTCGCAACGTAAACAAAACCAGGAATTCTCAGGGAATCAATAAGGCCAAGTCCCATAAGTAGCAGCCCGGCAGATTCCTCTCCAGATACCGTCCCCGAGGTCCTTGCCGCAGTCGACCTTGGATCCAACAGTTTTCATATGGTCGTTGGCGAACTGCGCCACGGCCAGCTCGCAATAATCGATCGCATCAAGGAAACGGTGCGCCTGTCGGAAGGACTTGCCAAGCACGATAGCCTGATGCCGGCCGCCAAATCGCGGGCACTCGAATGCCTGTCCCGGTTCGGCCAGCGTCTGCGGGACATGCATGCTTCGAGCGTGCGCACGGCGGGTACGAGCGCGTTGCGCCGGGCGCGCGACAGCGCTGAATTTGTGCGCGATGCAGAGCAGGCTCTCGGTCACCCGATCGAAGTCATCTCGGGTATCGAGGAGGCGCGACTCATATTCAGGGGCGCGACCGAAAGACTGCCGCCCAACGAGGGTTTGCGACTGGTATTCGACATCGGCGGTGACAGCACCGAGTTGATCCTGGGGGAGGGTAAGGCACCCAGGGCACTCGAAAGTTTGCCGCTGGGCTGCGTGTCGTTAACGGAGAGATTTTTCGAGGGCGGTGTCATCGATCGGCAGCGCTTCGACACGGCGCGGCTTGCGGTGCGCCTCGACCTGCGACCGGTGAAGGCGTTCTTCAGGGATTCGACAGAACTCGAAGCGATTGGCACGTCCGGAACTATCATAGCGACCGAGCTCGTCGCGCGGCAGACTGAACTCATCGAATCAAATGATCTGACGCCCGCTGTGGTCGAACAATTAATCGACCGTGTCCTCGATTTCGACAATTTATCTGAACTGTCATTGCCGGGATTATCGGAAAGTCGCGCGCAGGTCTGGCCGGGCGGGCTGGCTATCCTGATCGAACTGCTGCAAGTTCTGCGCGTCGAGCGCTTGAAAGTATCCGATGGTGCATTGCGTGAGGGGCTTCTCTACGACCATATCGGCAGGCTGCATCATGAGGATGCGCGCGAAACAACTGTCGATGCGCTGGCGCGGCGCTTTAACACCGACCATGCCCAGGGAGCCAGGGTGGCGCACACCGCCGCCCGGCTCCTGGAGCAGAGCAAGGAAGCGTGGCAGCTGGAGAGCGCGCTGGAATCGAAGCTCTTGCAGTGGGGTGCGCGACTCCATGAAATCGGCCTCGACATATCGCATGAGGGGTTTCAACAGCACGGCGCGTATATTGCAGAGAACGCCGATCTGCCAGGGTTTCCCCGATCGGAGCAGGCAGTCCTCGCATACATCATCGCGAGCCAAAGGGGACCGATCGATTTGCAGCTTCTCGAAAAACTTCCTTCAACGTGGCGAAAAACTGCGATGCGTATCTCGATCATTCATCGTCTTGCCGTATTGCTGAATCGAAGCCGCAGCACGAGCGAGCTACCACGCATGCAATTCGAGGTGTCGGGCAACAAGATTGAGCTGACCTTTCCGGACGAATGGCTGGCTGTCAATCCACTAACGGTCGCGGATCTCAATAGAGAACAGGAATATCTTCGGGACGTCGATTTCGAACTCGAGTTTCGGTAAACGCCTGGCGCTACGCGCCCAATGTTCGCAGCAAGATTTCCTGGGCGGATATGCGTTCAGCGCCGTCCGCATGTACTCGATGATACGTACCGTCGCCGTGCAGTTTCCAGGCCTGGCAGTTATCGGCCAGAAACAGTTTCAAATCCTTCATGAGTCGCTGCTTCAGCGGCTTCTGACGAATCGGGAAGCAGGTTTCGTTACGCCTGAAGAAGTTTCGGTCCATCCAGTCGGCGCTCGAACAGTAATATTCTTCCTTGCCGTCATTCCTGAAATAGTAAACGCGAGAGTGCTCCAGGAATCGACCGATAATGGATCTTACGTGAATATTTTCGGAGAGCCCGGGGATGCCCGGACGTAACGAGCAGAGTCCGCGTACGATCAGGTCAATCTTGACGCCGGCGCTGGAAGCTTCATATAGCTTGTCGATCAGCTGAGATTCGGTCAGCGAATTGATCTTCGCGATGATTCGGGCCTTCTTGCCGTTCTTTGCGTGTTCGATTTCGCGATCGATTTTGACAATCAGGGAGTCGAATATCAAAAACGGCGCCGTCAGGATTTTGGTGAGATTCGTGGCCTCGGTCAGGCTCGTTAGTTGCATGAATATCTTGTGCACGTCCTCGCCGAGTTTCTGGTTACTGCTGAAGTATCCGTAATCCGTATATACCCTGGTCGTTCCAGCGTGGTAATTGCCTGTGCCGAGATGCACATAACGTCGCACGCCGCTCTGTTCGCGTCGCACCACCATCGACATCTTTGCATGTGTCTTGAATCCCACGAGGCCGTATACCACGTGGGCGCCTGCCTCCTGCAGGCGATTGGCGTAATGAATGTTTTCCGCTTCATCGAAACGCGCCATGAGTTCAATTACGACGGTGACCTCCTTGCCGGCGCGGGCGGCGTTCACGAGGTGATCGACTATCGGCGACTCGGCACCGGCGCGATAAAGCGTCTGCTTGATTGCGAGGACCTTTGGATCGGCCGCAGCAAGTGCGATGAAGTCGATGATCGGTGCGAAGGATTGATATGGGTGCTGCAACAGAACATTCCTTTTCCGCAGAACACTGAAAATGCTCCTTTCGGTCATCAACACAGAGGGAAGCCCGGGTGTGAATGGCGGGTACAGCAAATCGGGGCGGCCCGCGTCGTCGCAGACCGTTACCATGCGGTTAAGGTTGACCGGTCCGTCGACCGCATACAGGTCCGACTGATCGAGTTTGAAATGGTCCAGGAGGAAGTCGCAGAGGTCGTGCGGACAATCGTCGCTGATCTCGAGGCGCACCGCCTCACCGTAGCGGCTCGCCTCGAGCTGGCCTTCGAGTGCGCGAACCAGATCATCCACTTCTTCGTCGTCTACATAAAGATTGCTGTTGCGGGTGACGCGAAACTGGTAACAGCCCTCGACGTTCAATCCCGGAAACAGTTCATCGACATGCGCGTGAATGACCGATGATAGGAAAACGTAACTGTCGCGTCCCGCCTCGGAGAGCCGCTCCGGCAGTCGAATAATACGCGGCAACGAACGCGGCGCCTGCACGATCGCCCTTTTACGCCGGCGACCGAATGCATCTTTGCCGTCCAATCGCACGACGAAGTTCAGGCTCTTGTTGAGGATCCGCGGAAACGGCCGGGAAGGATCGATCGTCAATGGGGTCAGTACCGGCACGATTTCGTCGTGGTAATAGTGACTGAGCCAGTTCTTCTGCGTCGCGGTCCACTC
>JBFFKF010000050.1:0-18262 GCA_041555515.1 Woeseiaceae bacterium | reverse complement strand
GCAGGCCCAGTTCGCCGCGGGCGACGCGACACGCATCAGTCTGAGCGAGAGCAACGCCAATACCGCCGGTGGCGGGGACCTGAGTTACTGGCAGTACAACCTCGGGGCGAACGCGTCCTGGGAGATCGACTTCTGGGGCCGCTTCCGACGCGGCATCGAATCGGCGGATGCGAACCTGCTTGCGGCGATTGCGAGTTACGACGATACGCTGGTGTTGCTGACCGCGCAGGTCGCGGATGTCTACGTGGCAATTCGCACAGCCGAGGAACAGTTACGCATTGCCTACGAGAATCTCGCCTTACAGGAGCGCAGTTACGAGATCGTGGAGGTGCTGTTCCGCTTCGGCGCGAGCAATGAGCTCGACGTGCAACAGGCACAAACACTGTTGCTGAGCACGCAAGCGACGATCCCGACACTGGAGACCTCGCTCCGCCAGGCACAACATGCGCTCGCCGCCTTGCTCGGCTTGCCGCCCACCAATCTGACACAAATGCTCGGCGGCGAGGGCCGCATCCCCGAAGTTCCGGAAAGAATCCTGGTCGGCGTGCCGGCCGACATGTTGCGCCTGAGGCCGGATGTGCGCCGTGCGGAACTGCTGGCGATGGCACAGAACGCACAGGTCGGTGTCGCCCAGGCCGACCTGTACCCGAGCTTCAGCATCAGTGGCTCGTTGGGGCTGGCTGCGTCAGGGAGTACGAATACTACGCGCACCGGTGACAGCGGCATCGGCGAACTGTTTCGATCGGAGAGCGTGACATACACGGTCGGTCCTTCCTTCGTCTGGCCATTTCTCAATTACGATCGCATCAAGAGCAATATCCGCGTCGAGGACGCGCGCCTGCAGCAGGCGCTGGTGCAGTACCGGGAGACCGTCATCCAGGCAGCGCGCGAGGTCGAGGACGCGATGGTCGCGTTCGTCGGCAGCCAGCAGCAGGACGACATCCTCACGCAAACGGTCGAGTCCGCGATTCGATCGAGCGACCTCTCGATGGTCCGCTACCAGGAAGGCTTCGCCGATTACCAGCGCGTGCTCGATGCACAGCAGGCGCTCTTTGCCCAGCAACAGCGCTACGTATCGAACAAAGGCCTCGCGATACAGAGCCTGATCGCGGTTTACCGGGCGCTCGGCGGCGGCTGGCAGGCCGGGCCCGAAAATTTCATCGATGAAGATACGCGTCGGGAAATGGAGCAGCGCACCGATTGGGACGGCCTGCTCGAAACAGACCGCGTCACCATTAGCGAGTAGCAATGACAGAAGAAGAAAAAACACCGGGCGCGGACGCGACCGCAGACGACACACCAGAAACCGAGGCGAAGGCACCGATGGATCCGGTGCGCAAGTGGACCCTGATCGTCCTGGGCGCCTGCGTGGTGCTGATGTTCTGGTACATCGCGGCAGATCGGATAACGCCCTACACGAACCAGGCACGCGTGCACGCACTCGTCGTCCCGGTCGCGGCGGAGGTGTCCGGCACGGTAACCAGCGTTTCCGTATCGAACAATGAATTCGTCTCCGCCGGCCAGGAACTGTTCGCAGTAGACCGTAACAGGTACCAGCTTGCCGTCGAGACGGCGCAGGCCAATTTGCAATCGGCGCGACAGGCAACCGGCGTATCGACCGCTAATGTAGATGCGGCGCGCGCGTCAGTTGATGCAGCGCGGGCGGGCATGATTCGCGCCGAGCAGGACGCCGTCCGCCTGCGACGCATCAAGGAAGAGGATCCCGGCGCGATCTCCGACAGGCGGCTCGAGCAGGCTGAATCGGCATTCAGCGTCGCGCAATCGCAGCTGGTAGCGGCAGAGGCGAATCTCGAGAAGGCGATCCAGGACCTGGGCGAGGCAGGGGAGGAAAACTCGCGTATCCTGCAGGCACAATCCGCGCTGCAACAGGCCGAGTTGGATCTTGCACGGACCACGGTGCGGGCACCGGACGATGGCCTGGTTACCGACGTGCGGGTCGACAAGGGCAACTTCGCGTCGGCCGGCGCGCCGCTGATGACCTTCATCGGCATCGACAACATATGGATACGTGCGGATTTCACGGAAAACAATCTCGGCAATATCGAACCGGGCGACGAGGTCGAGATACTGTTCGATTCCCTGCCGGGCAAAGTGCTGTCCGGCCGCGTGCGCGGCATGGGCTTCGGCGTATCGGTCGATACTACGCCACTCGGCAGCCTGCCGACGATTGACAACAACCGGCAGTGGCTGCGCGATGCACAGCGTTTTCCTGTCGATGTCGAGTTTCGCCTGGATGACAGGGAACAACGGCGTGGCATCAGGGTCGGCGCGCAGGCGTCGGTTATCGTTTATACCGGCAACAACTGGTTGTTCAACTTTGTCGGCAAGGTATATATAAGAATCGCCAGTTTGCTGACCTATGCCTTCTGATCTGACTCCTGCGGAATCCCGGGCGCCGGATTCAGGCATGTCGGAAGGCATGGATATCGCGAGCCTGCGCATCCTGCGCCTGGCACTCGGCACCGCCTTGTCGATGCTCTTTTCGCAGATCGTGGACTGGCCAATGTCGTTCATCGCGGCAGTCATGACGATGTTTATCCTCGCGCTACCGTTCCCGGCGCCGAAATTCTCCAGCGGCCTCAAGTTCATGGCGGTTTTTATCGTCGCCGTGTATGCGGGAATGGTCTTCTTGCCGTTCATGCTGAATCAGCGAATGGTCGGGATCTTGTTACTCGGGCTTGCGCTGTATCACAGCTTCTATTTCACGGCGCGCGGTGGATCGGCGGTTCTGGGCACCTTCGCGACCGTCGGCCTGGCACTCGTCACATCCGTCGGTACGGTTTCGGTCGATGCCGTACTGCAGGTGTCCGGTGGCCTCAGTACCGGAGTAATTGCGGGCGTCCTGTTCGTGTGGGTGGCACATGCGATCCTGCCGGATTCCATGGCGCGGCCGGTAGCGGCACCTGTCCAGGCTGCCAGACCGCAGGCCGAAAAACCCGAGCTCGCGGAAGCCCGGCGCAGCGCATTTCGTTCGCTGGTCATCGTCATGCCGGTGATCCTGTGGTTCATGTTGTCGAGCGCGAGCGCGAGCTATGCGGCATTCCTTATCAAGGTCGCCTCGATGGGGCAGCAGGCGGGCATCGGCGAGACGCGGCAGGTAGCACGCTCTTTGATCGTCTCGACGCTGATCGGTGGTGTTGCTGCAATTATTGCGTGGCAGGTGCTGAGCGTCTCGCCGTCACTCGTCATGTACACGCTCTTGATCGGTCTCGCGGGCCTCGTGATGGGCCCGCGCATCTTTGCCGGTCCGGGTATGCACCCGGCCGGCGCGACCTGGTCCTACGGTTACCTCACGATGATCGTCATACTGGCTCCCGCGGTCATGGACATGCAGGCGGGCGCCGCCGCCGGTGCCGCTTTCTGGACCCGGCTGCAGATGTTTGTCTGGGCGACGATTTACGGCACGGGTGCGGTGTTCGTGTTCGACACCTTGTGGCCGCGAAAAGACGCTGGTAATTAGCTGATTCTTGACAGCTCTCCGTCGTTACTCGCCGCTGCTCTGCCTGGCCGATATGTATGCGCTGACGAGCCCGGCCACAAGCACTGCAATATAGAACTGGCCGACAACGGCTTCCGCGAAAGCAAACGATCTGGCTGTCTGTGTCACTGGCGTGATGTCACCGTAGCCGAGCGTCGTAATGGTGACAAAGCTGAAATAGATCCAATCCGGATTCCAGGCGGAAGATGCAGCTTCTGTCAGTCCCCGGAATGACCCGGGTTCGAAAAACTCGATGACCAGGTAAAAAATCGACCAAATCACGCCGAGAAGCAGGTAAACACAGATCGCGCCGACAATCCTGTTCGGATTTATTTCGGTGCCGACAGCAACTTGCCGCATCGTGTTGAATATCGCAAGCGACAGGAATACGAACAAAAAAGCATCCGAGGTGATGTGCAATGCGTCGCTCTCACGGATGACCGACAAGATATTGATGGCTATCCCGACGATGGCTACCAGCATGCCAATCGAATACAGCTTTCCCGCGCCGCGCAGGCTCCAGATGCCGATTGCCAGTACACAGCTTATGCCCACCGCCCTCGAAGCTTTCGCGGATATCAGCTCGAGGTCATACGTAACGGGAACCACGATGACGAAGATGAGAAGCGCGATCAGCAAGTAGGAAAAATTGTTGTTTTGCATTTTATTCCTCGCGAGCCTGTACCCCGGCGGCGGATATGACTTTATAACGCATTCCGTCCTGCGCCGCGATATCGTGGGCTCACGATAATCTCACGATCTGATAAGGGCCAGCGGGGAGTTTATTCTTGGTCGCCGTATTTCTTGTAATGCAGTTCTTTGGCCTGGCCGATCCAGTCATCATGCTCGATGCGGCCTTTGAATTCCTTTAATTCCGAGTTGATGCGCGCGATCTCGGCTGGCCCGAAGGCGGCAATCTGCCGGAAATACCAGATACCCATGTCGTGCAGGGTCCGCTCGAAAACCTTTCCTATGCCGATGATCTCGGTCAAGTCGTCGACCTCACCGGCTGGTTTCGGAATACCAAGGGGTGCCGGGGTCTTTACCTCGACTTCCTGCTTGCCGTTTCCGGTTTTCTTTTCTTGTTTGCTGGTTTCCTGTTCAGTCCGCATCTCGTGGAAGTTCTTTTCGATATCGCCGATCTTGAATCGCAGCGTGTCCGATTCCTTTTCGGACTGTTCGGCCTGACTTCGATATCTTCGTGCATCTTCCTCGTATTGTTTACACCGGTCCTCCATCGACTTGAGGCACTGCACGAGTTCCCGGTTTTGATCTTTCAAGGCATTGAACTCGCTGAGCTCGCGTCTCAAGGTCTCCGCGCCTTGATTTGCCAGGGCGATATCATGCTTCAGCTGTGCATTGTCGGCCTCTAGAGAGATTACCTTTTTCTCCATCGCGTCCATGTTCTCGAGCCTGGTCTGTGCCGCTGCCAGCATGTTGCTGGCCGACTGATATTCGGCCCTCGCCGAAGTCAACAGGTTGTTGAGCGACTTTTGCTCGGCTTTTGCGTCATCGATCTTGCGCTGAAGTATCTTCCTTTCCTCTGCAGTGGCTTCGAGGCGTGCCTTATAAATCCCTTGATTCTTTTCGATTTCAGCCTGCAGCTGAGTAACCCGCTGCTGCGAGCTATTCATCACGTTACTGTGGTTCGATAATTTTCCTTTGAGCTCATCTCTTTCGGCACCAATCACGAACAGGTTTTTTTGCAGCGCATTTTGTTTTTCACGCAGGGACGCGATCTCGGTCTTCGCCTGATTCGTGGCGATGATGTTTTTCTCGACGATCTTCTTGGCCGCATCGAGCGAATGCTTGAGTTTCCCGATTTCCTTACTGTTCTCTTCTTTTTCTGCCACGGCCTTGTCGTGTCGGCTTCTCCAGTCATCACCGAGCCTAGACATGTCCTGCGCGCTTTGCCGGCTGCGGAAGAACCAGCCGACGAGGCCGCCGAAGGCGGCGGCACCAGCGATATAGATTATTGTTAACGGATCGAGCTCGATCATGGCCCAATACCTGCCCTGTGTACGATCGCAGCCCAGTGTCGGGCAGGAGCCTTACGGCATGCAAGCACGGGCGCCGGGAACGTGATCAAAATCATACTTTTCGGACTTTTAACGGCATCCAGTCCGCATTCGCGCTCTGCTGGGCCTGGCGCGGGCGCCAGGCCCCAATTTCAGGAGCGAGCACCGGAATCCGGCCCTTACAGCAGGCCTTCCAATCCGTCGAGGTCGTTGATCACGCGCCAGGTACCGCCGGATTTTTCAACCCGTGTCTGCCACTCGTCGAGCCGTGTCAAATACTCGCGCGGGTCGACGTTATCCGAACGCAACTTGGTTACGTTCAGAGCGATGACATCGAATCCGTCCAGTTCGAATTCGATGTCACGTACGTAACCCGACTCGAGTTCCTCTTTGAGATCCGAGAAGATCAGTACCTTCTTGTTCGCCGGTCCCTTCTCGTTCAGGAATTCAACGGCTTGCAACATACCGCCCGTAATGTCTGTGTATGGCGAAGATCTCGCGGTGTCGACGAACGTCTGCACCTGTTCGGCAAAAAGACGTTTCTGGCGGTTGATCGTGCTTGGCCGATCATCGAAGGTTATTTTTGCCACGATATCCTTTTCGCTGAAACTGCCGGTATCGATCCTGGCAACCGCGAATGAATCGGTAGCGTCGAGCCGCGACAGCGTATAGCGGATAATCTGCTCCGCTTTCTGAATTTCTTCCCGATAAGTGCCGGACGTATCGATCAGCATGTAAACCCCGGCATTGTTCGATTGCGACTGGCCGCAACCGGCAAGCAACAGGCAACACGCCATGAGTCTTAGTGATTTCATGATGATATCTCCGAATAGCCGCTGCCACTCGATTTCGCAGTTTGCGGTTCTCTGGCGGCCCACCACAGCGGAATGAACAACGGCAGGTCATACAACTGGGTAAACAGCGTACCGAGGTAGCGGAATGCGCTGCCGAGCAGTCGCAAGGCCAGCGATAGAAAACGCAGCACGCCGATTGCAACCAGACCAACGACTGTGCGCAGCGAATGCACGAATGTCTCGAGCGGTATCGCAACGAAGGTCAGGGCGAACGGCAGTATGAATCCCATTCCCATCTGTGCGGCGGTCGTAATCCACATGTACTCGCCGGACACGGCGGTCGCTGCCTCACCACGCAGCAATGCGCTGGTCGCCAGCTCGTCATGCAACAATACTTCGCGCATATAGGCGAGACCGGCCTCTACGCTCGCGAGCAGGAACAGCATCGTGAACGTAATCCAGATCATGCGTACGCGCGTCTTGTCCGGGAGCGCACCGATTACCGGGAAAAGACGCGTAATGCGAAGAGACTCCATCAGGAACAATCCCATGGATATCTCGACCATGATGATGACGAGTGCTGCGATGTCTGCCGTCTTGAAGCCACCGATCAGGGTAGTGCCACCCACCATCTCTGCCATCGGTCGAGCGATCAGCGAAAAGTTGATAGTCGCGCCGCCGATTGCGATGACGAGGACCAGTGCCGATACGAAGAAATAAACCAGCGAAGACGAAGACAGTACGGAGACCGCATGATCCTCGTTTTTTACGATATCTTCGTATTCCTGCATATGCCTGTCGATGGTGACCGATCGGGCCAGCAGGCTGTCGACATTTTTGCCGACCTTGCCCAGCGTTTGCTGGATCTCGCGCCATTCGGGCCGCATCTTCCTCAGCAATTCATGGCGCTTCGCGCTGGCCTCGCGATACATCACCATTGCTTCCTTATGCGCCTTGACGAGCGATTTGTGAATGTCTGACAGGACATTGCCTATGCCGACGCGACCTTCTCGCGAATCGATTTTGGCGACAGCCTCAACGGCTTTTACCCAGCCCGGCGGATCGGGTGGCACATCGACCGCCTCCTTGTGATCCTGTTCGATGCGATCTATGGATTCACTCAGGCTGCGATGCAAGGCTGCGTAATTGGCGAGATCCTTGCGGACAGTTTCGTTGATGCGATCGAATTCGCGTTCGACTATGCGTTCTTTGGCCTCGCGACCGTGTGCCAGCAGCACCTCGCGGTTTCTTGCGGCAAGTTTCTTTTCAGCGGCTGCGACGGATACGGACGCCGTGCGGAACACCTTATGCAACGAGTTGCCTGCGGCTTGAATGAGCTTGTGTGCCGTCGTGCGCGCGAAATACAGTGCGGCGACGACCAGTACTATCCACAACAGTGCTGAGAGCACGGGCCAGGGTGTAATATTGAGCAGAAAAGTCATTACGGTAACCCCGCTGTCTGGTAAATGTAGACCGGTGGCTTTGCGAACCTTCCTTTCGGAAGGAGTGCCTTTGTCAATGGTTTTCGGAGCCTTTCACAGACAAAAATGAACTGCAATGACGCCCGTTCATTTTCAAGAACGAATCGCGAAAATGAAAAAAAACTTATATATATCAATCCCTTAAAATTTAACATAACACAAAAAAATGTTGTGCCCGGAAAAAACAATTTGTCGATTGCGTAGACAGGTTTTTCACACCTGTCGAAGGCGCGTACAGGATCGAAGAACATGTTGATTCGCTCGACAAATTCAGACGACGAGTTGCAAGCTCTCAAGTCGGAGGCAACGGCCTGGCGTCACGACTTTCACCGGCATCCCGAGCTCGGTTTTCAGGAGCGGCGCACCGCCCGGATTGTCGCCGAAACACTCACTAACTTCGGTCTCGAGGTTCACACGGGAATTGGCAAGACGGGTATCGTTGGCTCACTGACGCGCGGCAGCGCCGCGCAGGCGATAGGCCTGCGCGCCGACATGGATGCGCTGCCCATACAGGAGGTCAATACTTTCGCACATCGTTCGATTCATGACGGTGTGTTTCACGGCTGCGGGCATGATGGTCACACTGCCATGCTGCTCGCCGCGGCGAAACGTCTTTGCGATTCAGGCAATTTCGATGGCACTGTCTATTTCATTTTTCAACCGAGCGAAGAGGACGGGCGTGGCGCACTCGCCATGATGGAGGACGGCCTGTTCGAGCGCTTTCCAATGCAGGCCGTGTACGGCTTGCACAACATGCCCGGTATTCCGGCAGGTCAGTTTGCGGTACGAAAAGGCGCGATCATGAGCTCGGAGGACGTATTCGAAATCAAGATAAGGGGCCGCGGCGGACATTCCTCCATGCCCGAGCGCGCGATCGATCCGCTTACTATTGCCGCCGACGTGATTGTGGCGTTGCAATCGATCGTTTCGTATTCCGTGGCGCCGAAGGATTGGGGCGTCGTGTCGGTGACCGAAATCCTGACTGACGGTGCAAGGAACGTCATCCCGTCGACCGTGACGATCAAGGGAGACTGCCGGGCGATGTCGACCAGGACGCAGGACAGGATCGAGTCCCGCATGCGGGAAACTGTTGCCACAATCACGGCCGCCCGTGGAGCCGAGGGCCTGGTCGAGTACCGCAACGACTTCGTCGTAACCGTAAATACGCCGGCGGAAACAGATGCCGCGATTGCTGCGGCCCGCAAGGTGGCCGGCGATCCGTCCGTCGATGCGGATTGTCCACCGTGCAGTGCCTCCGAAGACTTCGCGCGCATGCTCGAGGTGAAGCCGGGTTGTTACATACTGATCGGTAACGGCGTGGACGGGCATTGTGGCGCTACGCTGCATAACCCGAACTACGACCTGAACGACGAAATCCTGACGACAGGCGCCGCCTACTGGGTCGCACTGGTCGAATCACAGCTGCCGGCATGACCATCCCTGCTCGATTACCGAAACGAAATGGGCAATCGTTGATACAGGGCGCATCGCTGGTAACATGCGCGCTGGTTTTTCCAGGGAATCACAAATGTCAGCTTACTCACAGATTCTAACCGTCAACTGGGGCGAATCGGACCCGTTCGGCCTCGTCTATTACGCGCGGGAAGTTGCCTGGTTCAACGAAATCGAGCACGAGCTGTTCCGTCGCATCGGGCATCCGATCAATCGAATGATCAACAGGGATCGCAGTGCATTCGTGATGGGCGAAATCGAATTTCGCTTCGTCGGTCCCGCCGCCTATGGCGACCAGGTGGAATGTACGCTGACGCTGCTCGAGGTTCGCGACAAGACGGTTCACTGGCACTGCAATGCGGTCAACCTTCGAACCGGTCAACAGGTAACGGAGGGCAAGGCGACGCGCGTTTTCGCGAGAATCCTCGAAGACGGCAACCTCGCATCACAGAAGATTCCACAGGAAATCCGCGAATCCTTAAGTCAGTTCAAGGACGATGGTGCCTGATACCGCCTTATGTCACCGGCAGCGTTTCCTGTAACAAAGGGAGCGTTGCCTTATTTTGCGAACCCCGGATACGAGAATTCTTGTCGCCATGGTCCGGTAAAAGTTTTTCGGTGCAAGCCTGGAATCGGGCCAGAGTCGTGACGATGCCAAGGCCTTGCGATACGAATCATTCGACCGGCAATAATACCGCCACGCACGTACGGTAATGATTTGAGAAAAGGAGCGAGTGCGAATGACTATTTTCGAGATCGGCGCATTCCTTATCGGCTTGTCCGCCATATTCGGCTACGTGAATTACCGCTACTTGCGCCTGCCACACACTATCGGTCTCGTCATGATCGCGCTGGCCGCCTCGCTGGTTATCATCCTTGTCGAGGTTCTGCATCCGGAATCGCCGGTGCTGGAGATTATTACCGGCGTCCTGTTACAAATCGATTTCTATGACACTGTCATGCACGGCATGCTGAGCTTTCTGCTTTTCGCCGGCGCATTGCATGTCGACTTTGCTGTCTTCAAGACCAGGGCACGGGCAATCGCACTCATGGCAACGGTCGGCATTCTGATCTCGACCTTCCTGATCGGCTGGGTGAGCTGGTTCATACTCAATGTGTTCGGCATTCCGATGCCGTTCATCTGGGCGCTTGTCTTCGGCGCACTGATTAGTCCAACGGATCCCGTCGCCGTGCTCGGACTTTTCAAGACAGTCGACGTTCCGGAGACCCTGGAAGCGAAGATGGCCGGCGAATCACTCTTCAATGACGGTGTCGGGGTGGTGGTGTTCACCGTCGTGCTGGCGATCGCAATGGGCGGCAGCGACCACGGAGGCGCCGTCGACGCGCTGTCGGTTGGCAAGCTGTTTCTCGAGGAAGCGGTCGGCGGTGCCGTTTTGGGATTGATTGCGGGATACGCGGGCTACCGGGCCATGCATCGTATCGATGAGCACAACCTCGAGGTATTAATTACGCTTGCGCTGGTGATGGTGACCTATGCGCTCGCAATCAGGCTGCACATGAGTGGCCCCATAGCGATGGTCCTGGCGGGGCTTTTCATCGGCAACAAAGGCATGAAATATGCAGTCAGCGACACAACGCGCGACTACATCAGGAAATTCTGGTCGCTCGTTGATGAAATACTGAATTCCGTCCTGTTCCTGCTTATCGGCCTCGAGGTACTGGTTATCGCGCGGCTGGTCGACCATGCGGGCGTCGCGCTGCTCCTGATTCCGGTGTCGCTGTTCGCGCGCTGGGTCGCGGTTGCTGTACCAATATCGATTCTTTCCCGCTGGAGCACGTTTACCAAAGGTGCCATTCCGATTCTGACCTGGGGTGGGCTGCGCGGCGGAATAGCGGTGGCTCTTGCATTATCCCTACCGATGAACGAATACAAGCCGACGATTCTGACAATCACATATGCCGTAGTGTTATTTTCGATCATCGTGCAAGGCCTGACGATCAAGCCACTGGTCGAGCGCATCGTGCCCAGGGTCGATCTTGCGAAAGAGTGACTCTGGCGGCCGCTTGAGGCATGCTTTCCGGGAGTGGTGCGACTGACAGAATGAGCCACAACAATCCAGCGCGGACCCCATGAAAAAAGCCGACTGGCAAAATCCCATTGTATTGCTGATCCTGATGAGCATCGCGATGCCCATTGCGTTCAATGCCTGGACGGCGTTATTGAACAATTTCGCGGTGGAACGCGCGGCGTTTACAGGCATCGAGATCGGCATCTTGCAGAGCCTGAGGGAGATTCCCGGATTCATAGCGTTTACCACCGTATTCGTTTTGCTCGTCCTCAAGGAGCAGACCTTTGCCGTACTGTCCCTGGCACTACTTGGTACCGGTGTCGCTATCACCGGATTTTTCCCAACGGTCTATGGCCTGTACTTCACAACCATAATGATGTCGCTGGGTTTTCACTATTTCGAGGCAGTCAAGCAGTCGCTCGCTTTGCAGTGGTTGTCCAAGGAAGAGGCACCACAGGTATTCGGTAAACTGATTTCCGTTGCGGCAATTACGTCCCTGGTGGTTTACGGCGTGCTCTGGTTCCTGCTCAAAATGATTGACCTGGATTACATGTGGAATTTTCTGATCGCGGGCTGCGTCTGTTTCGGCCTCGCGGTCGTGATGTGGGCCGGTTTTCCGCATTTCTCAGGCGGCACCGAACAGCATAACCGCATCATCCTGCGTAAGCGATACTGGTTATATTACGCGCTGACTTTCTTTTCCGGCGCGCGCCGTCAGATCTTCATGGTATTCGCCGCATTTCTAATGGTCGAAAAGTTCGGGTTCACTGCGGCTCAGGTGACATTGCTTTTCCTGGTCAATTACCTTTTCAATTGGCTGTTCGCCGAGAAAATCGGCAAGATCATCGGCCGAATCGGCGAACGTAATGCACTTACGATCGAATACGGTGGCCTGATCTTTGTATTCACGGCTTATGCCTTCGTTGAAAACGCCTACGTGGCTGCCGGGCTTTACATTATCGACCACATGTTTTTTGCGCTTTACATTGCGATGTCGACTTATTTTCACAAGATCGCGGATCCTGCCGATCTGGCAAGCAGTGCCGGCGTCTCGTTCACCATTAATCACATCGCCGCCGTGATCATTCCCGCGGCCCTGGGCCTCGTCTGGGTGGTCTCGAATTCAGCCGTATTCCTGATAGGCACCGGGTTTGCGGCGTGCTCGCTGGCACTGTCGCAAAATGTACCGAGCAGGCCGGGACCCGGTAATGAAGTCATCGTCGGCAAAGTGCGCATGGCGGAACAGCGACTCTGACGACCGCTATTTTGCAATATTCTTGCGGATATGGCCCCCGCCGATCGATTGTGCTACGGGATCCGCCGACGCGGCGATCATCTCCGCCGCGTCATCAAGGAGATAAAATAGTAGCGGCCGAAGTTATTCCTAACAGGAAACGCAGTTGCCGTTGTTGATGGCACCAAAACTGACGAGCAGCTCGATCGTTTCCGGATAAGGCGGCACACGCTCGACCGGGCCATTGGCCATATCCGCCGTCGTCTGGCCCTTGCGGCTGACGACCTTTACGTCAGCACCCCTGTCGATCAGGTACTGCACTACCTCGGTATCGCCGCGGGATGTTGCGTGGTGCAGCGGTGTGTATGCATTTGCGTCCCGGATATTTACATCGGCAGCACATTCCTCGATCAGAAATTGTATGGCCGCTAACCAGTTGTCCGGTGCATGTCGATGCGCATTTCCAGCAAACCACTGGCCGTAACCTGCACCGGAAGCGGCATGGATCGGGTAGATATAAGGACCACCGACCGGCACCTCGGGTATGCCGGAATGGTCGATCTCTTCTGTCTGCCGCTCGTCCTCGGCCAGCTGGCTCTGTTCTTCGATCGTTAGCGTCTTGCTGGCATCGGCAGCGGCCGCCTCGGCTGCGGCGGGCGGCGGAGTCGGCCTGCGTCGCTCAGGCAGTTTGATGGTGGGCAGGTTTGGATCGGCGCCATGCTCCTTCAGCATGCGCATTGCATCGACGTCAAGGGCAAGCGACGCGCGCCAGAATGGAGTTGCGCCTTTGTAATGCAGGCCCGCCTGACCACCGAGAACCGAAAATGTGTACTCGGAATACCAAAGATGTGAATCGAGGCGGACATTCGGATCGGCGCCGGCATCGAGGAGCGCCTGCATGACTTGGAGATGTGTTGCCTGCTGCTGCTGGTGCTCGATCGGATGTGCATAGGACGCCCGCGATGCCCACTGGCGTTCGAGCACGGCGAACAACGGCGTTGTCCCGGCCGTACTCGCAAGATTCGGATCGGCCCCGCGTTCGAGCAGTCCGAGGGCCAGGTCGAACTGGCCGTTTACCGCTGCCATCAGGAGCGGTGACGTATTGTCTCCGGCCGAGACCTGGTTGATGCTCGCGCCGCGGTCCAGCAACAGATATGCGGCTTTATCGTGGCCCTGGCGAACGGCATGCAAGAGCGCCGTCAGTCCACCCCACCTGGCAACCCGCTGACCGTAGGTCGGCGGCCTCAATTCATCTTCGCCGTCGTCTGCATAGTCATATACCGGTTCGCCGTCGGCGTTATAGGTTACATGGCTGGCGCATTTGTTACTGATAGCCTTTGTTTCCTCATTTTCACCCGGCACGTAGTCATCGCAAACGGGGTCGGGCACATCCGGCCACTTGCGCTGAATTTCGCGTGAGGCTTCGATCGCGGCCTGCACCTGGCTGGGTTGCGGCTGCCAGTTAGGGCCGCCCCCTTCCTTCTCCTTGAACTGTGCGAGGAATTCGGTAATGCGTTTCTCTGCCGCCTTGTCGGCCGTTTCCATTTCGGCAGTGTCTATCGCCCTGGATGTAACGGCCGGATCGGCACCGGCTTCGAGTAACAGTTTCATTGCATCAATGCGGTTCGCCGATGCCGCAAATATCAACGGCGTCTGCCCCCAGGCATTTTCGCGCGCATCCACGTTTGCGCCAGCGTCGAGCAGGGCGCGGACAGCCATGACGTTGCCTGATGCCGCGGCCAGATGCACAGGCATTACGCCGGAGTTCGTGGTCGTGGCGTGCACGTTCGCGCCGGCGTCGAGCAAAACCCGTAGGACCTCAGCGTGTCCGCTGCGGCTTGCAATGTGCAAGGCTGTGTAATGACCAATGCGCGTACCCGCATCAAGATTGATACCGGCATAGATCAGCATTTCGGCGAGCACGAGGTCGCCGTTTTCCGCCGCCCAGTGCAGTGCCGTCATGCCATCGCCTTGCGCCTCATTGACGTCTGCGCCATCGCGAAGTAGCTGCCGCAGCAAATCGGTATCGCCGCGGGAGGCGGCATCGACGATCGGCTTGACGGCTGCATTTACACTGCCAGGGATAAGCGCCAAGGTCAGCGCAACACCTGCGATTAACGCGAGCCACTTTTGCATTGCCAACTTCAAAACACTGAACTCGTTAAATGGACAGTTCGCCGGTACTGTCGCCGAAGCTTTCACGTTCGTGGCCAAGCATGTTGAGTACCGTCAACATGGCATTGGCCATCGGTGTTCCATCCTCCGCCTCGATGTGCGCGCCACCTTTGTGTTTGCCATTGGCGCCGCCAAACAGCAGTAGTGGACAGCGGCGATGATTGTGCAGGTTGGCGTCGCCCATCGGTGAGCCCCAGAGGATCATGGACTGATCCAGCAAGCTGCCGTCTCCGTCAGACGTTTCGTCGAGCCGCTCCAGGAAATAACCCAGCTGACTGACGCGGTAGGTACAGATCTTGTTGAATTCCATGATGCCCTTTTCCTTGCCGCCATGATGCGACGCCGGATGGAAGGCACGGTCTGAACCCGATTCTGGCATGGTACGGTTCGAGGCGTCACGCCCGGTCTTGAAGGTCACCACGCGCGTCATGTCGGTCTGAAATGCGAGAACCTGCAGGTCGAACATCAGCTTCACATGTTCGCTGTAGGAATCCGGGACCCCGGCCGGCGCTCCCGGCAGTTCACGCTCCCCACCGTTACTGTTGCTTGCTTCGACCATCTGAATGCGCCGCTCTATTTCGCGGACGTTGTCGAGGTATCGTTCCACCCGCTGACGATCGACGGCACCAAGGCTGTGGTTAATCTCGGCAATCTCCGTGGTGACCCAGTCGAGAATGCTGCTGTGAGTCTTGCGCCGTACGGCCCGTTCTTCGGCAGAGCCACCCGCTCCGAACAGCATGTCGAATGCAGTTCGCGGATTGCGAATCATCGGTAAGGGCTCGGATGGCGAAGCCCAGCTGATGCTGTCGGTGTATGCGCACGAATAGTTGTAATCGCAACCGCCGCCTTTGTCAGTCGGTTCGATGCACAGCTGCAACGACGGCAGCAGATTGTCCTGGCCGTATCTGTGTGCATGCAACTGGTCCAGCGAGGTGCCTACAAACAGGTCGGAACCCTGCGTTTGTTTCGGATGCGCCTGCGTCAGAAATACGGCCGAGGAGCGAAAATGATCACCGCCGACCTCACCCGGGCTGAAAGCTTCCGCCATGCGCACGTCGGTATTGCTGATGATCGTAAAATGATCACGCCATGCCTCCAGCGGTTTCAGCGCATTGTCCGGCAACAATTCGTAGCCGCGACCGGTAGTCGATGGCGCGAACAGGAATTGTTGCGCGCCCCATTTGTTACATCCCGGCAATCCATGCACTTCCTCGATGCAAACGAGTCGTGTCCTGCTTGCCCCGCCGGAGGTCGCGAATGCCGGAAGCATTGCGTCAAGCAATGGCAATGCGATACTCGCACCGGCACCGCGCAGAAAAGACCGCCTGGCAATTCTCTTTCTGGTGACAAAATGCATGTACCTTCCTCTTACAAACCGGTGGCGGCGACTAGCGCGTTGTTATTTCGTCTGCAGGGATCTGCTCTGCTGGTAACGCGTCTTTCATGCGAAAAGCATCACTCATGATCACACCAATGATCAAGGAGGACATTCGATAGTCGTCTTTCTCCGCGTCCCTGACGATGGCGCGGATCGTCGGTTGATCGTAATACTCGATCCGACGGCCCAGCGCATATGCCATCAGGTTCTTGGTAAATTCCCGAACCAGTGGTATCGGGCGTTTCAGGAGGGCGCTCGAGAGGTCCGCCGGCGTCGAAATTTCGGTACCGTCATAAAACCTGCTGCGCGTGTCGAGCGGGACGCCGTTTTCGCGAATGCGCCACTTGCCGGTGACGTCGAAATTGTCGAGCGCCAGGCCCAAGGGATCCATGGCGTTGTGACATGCGGCGCAAATCGGGTTGCTGCGGTGCATTTCCATACGGCGTCGAGTCGTTAACACCTCGCCACGCTGCACGCCCTCGGTTTCCTCGAGGTCCGGGATACCCGGCGGCGGTGGTGGCGGCGGCGTGCCGAGTATCGTTTGCATCACCCACTTGCCGCGTAACACCGGCGATGTCCTGTTACCGAGCGATGTCTGCACGAGAACACTGCCGTGACCGAATATACCGTTGCGCTGATCATTCGGATATTTGACCAGCCGGAATTCCTCGCCGACCACACCAGGGATGTCGTAGTGCCGTGCCAGGCGTTCGTTCATGATCGAGTAATTCGCGCCATAGAGCTCGAGTACGCTCTTGTCCTCTTTCACAAGATGGTAGAAAAACAATTCCGTTTCGCGGCGCATCGCAGCCATCAGTTGCTGGCTGTAATTCGGAAACCAGAATGCATCGGGCTGTACCTTGTCGAGGTCCTGCAGATGCAGCCAAAGGGAGGCAAAGCGTGTCGCCAGCGCTTCGGAACGCGGGTCAGCCAGCATTCTCCCGGCCTCTTGCCGTAAGGTCCGCGTGCGAGACAACTTTCGCGATTGAGCGAGTGCGAGAAGTTCGTCGTCAGGGTTGGTGCCCCACAGGAAGAAGGACAGGCGCCGAGCCAGGTCAAAATCCGCCAGCTTGTAGCTGTCGCCCGGGCTGACGCGCGACGGCTCCTGTTCCATGCGAAACAGGAAGTGTGGGCTGACGAGGATCGCTTCGAGCGCTGTCCGGATCCCGACCTCGAAGCCACCGTCGTCCGCTCCCAATGCATAGAAATGCATCAGGTCGGCAACGTCATCGTCAGTGGCTCTTCGTCCATATGCCTTGTTCGCCAGGCGTGACACGATTTCCCGCGCACAGGGGCTCTCTTCGTCAGGCGCAGTGGGCCGGCACGAAAAAATTCGTTGACGCGCTGCAAATTCGGAAACGCCGACCGGGTTGTAGGGCCCTTCCACGGTCAGGCGCACGAGATGCGGTGGCGATGTCGTACCGTAACTGGTTTCCGTCCCCGTGAGCGACCAGTCATTTGGGCGTATGAGATCCTCGTAAGGACCGTCCATCTGGCGCACAAAAGCGGCGCTAAGCCGCCGTTCGCCCGCGCGAATGAAAACCGGATCGGTCTCGACGGGAAAACCCTTGCGACCCTGAAAGTCGATTTCACCGCCATAACGAACCAGTGCCACACGCTCGCCATCGATGGAGATGTCGATATCGTGATATCGCTCGCCCCAGCCGGACATGAATCCCATCGAGAAAACATACTCGCCATCCGCAGGGAAGGAGTGTAAAACGCTGATCCCGCCCCGGGTGCCGTAAGGAGCGCCCTCGACTCTCTCCCATTCATGTTGCGACACCAGCGCCGGATTCGAATAGGTCTTGGCCTGCGGCGGGGCATCCTCCTGGCCGATCGCGCGCCGTGCGATATCACTGGCGGCGGTCAGGTAGGAGATCATCAAGGTCGCCGACATGCCCTGCACGTCAGCGATGTTGTCGAAGTTTGCACTCATCTGGTCTTCAGGCAGCCATTCGGCAGGATCGACGCTCAGGCCCAGCAGTTCATAAATAAGACGTGCGTATTCGGCCCGATTCAGCCGCTGGAAAGGGCGCGTGCCTGCGCGCTGGTTCACCCTGGCGTGCGCGTCGAGTCGGTTCTCGAGCGTTGCGACGAGATGGTCGATCATGTCCTGGTCCCGCGGCATTTCCTTCGGCGGCATTTGCCCGGTCCGCAGTTTGCGGATCATCTTCTCGGCGACGACGGGATCCACATAG
>JBFFKF010000049.1:0-18407 GCA_041555515.1 Woeseiaceae bacterium | reverse complement strand
CGCCGACGAACGATTCAACGCTTTGTTCAACGATGCGCGATTCGCTGCCTTGTTCAGCGATTCGAAGTTCGCCGAACTGTTCGCGGACGCGCGGTTCACGGCGCTACTTGGTGACGAGGCATTCGGCGCCATGCTCGGCGATGCGCGGTTCCGCGTATTGTTCAGCAACCCTGGTTTCCGCGGCATGTTTTCCGATGCCCGGATGAGTGCCCTTGTTGGCGATCCGAGATTCGCTGCCCTGATGTCCGACGCGGGATTCCAGGCGATGATTTCCGATGTTCGCTTTTCTGCACTGTTTTCGGATGCGAACTTCGAAAGCGCGTTCGCGGGAGCCGCAAACACGAGGTAAGAACCGGGACCCCCATGGCGAAATCCGCTTCAGGCAGGCGCAGCATACGTAGCTTCGTACGCCGCGCCGGGCGGATTACGCCGGCACAGGCGCGCGCGCTCAGGGAGCTCTGGCCGCACTTCGGCATCGATTTTTCGCCCGCCCTGCTCAATCTCGACGAGGTCTTCGGGCGCTCGGCTGACAAAGTCCTTGAAATCGGCTTCGGCGACGGCGAAGCACTGGTGCGGGATGCGGCCTTTCAGCCCGAAACGGATTTCCTGGGCGTCGATATCCATGAGCCCGGCGTCGGACGCTGCCTGATGGCAGCTGACGATCTCGGTCTCACGAACCTGCGGGTGATCATGCACGACGCCGCCGAGGTCTTACGGGACCAGATAGAGGATGGAGCGTTTTCCCGCGTTCATGTCTATTTTCCGGACCCCTGGCCCAAGAAGCGGCATCACAAGCGCCGGCTGATCCAGGCCGCTTTCCTCGAATTGGTCGCCGGCAAGCTCGAATCGGGCGGCATATTGCATATTGCGACCGACTGGGAAAATTATGCCGAGCACATCGACGATGTGATCGATCGGTCGCCCGCATTCACGCTGGCCGAGCGCCTGGTGCACGATGGCGATCATCCGACTCCCGGCCGGCAAACGACCAAGTTTGAGCGTCGCGGACTGAAAATGGGCCACAGGATCTGGGACTGGTGCTTGAGAAAGAATTAGCCTGGTAATTGCGCATTTCACCTATTGTCCTGTAGGTTACAATGTAGAAAATCTTAGAAGTGGAGATGGCATCACAGAAAGGATAGAGGCATGGCAATCGCATATCCGGTCATTGGGGACTGGTACCGGCGGAGCAATGGAACTCTCCTCAAGATCGTCGCTGCTGACGAGGAAGACGCAACCATCGAGGTACAGTTTTTCGACGGAACGATTGACGAGTTTGACTTCGAAACCTGGAACAGCATGATGCTGGAACGTGTCGGGGCGCCGGAGGACTGGTCCGGATCCGTCGACATGGACCCGGAAGACTTCCTGGGCAGCGACAATGGCGAAATCCCGCTGGGTTATCACGATCCTTTGAGCTTTTTGGATAAGACGGATTAACAGGCAGCATTTGCGGCTTACATCGGTACTGCAGGCTTCGCCACCAGAGATCAATCCTCACCTGACGATTGAGTCCGTTCTGTTGCTGCCACAGGAACGGGAGCTCTCACCACCACCGCGCCATCCCTGACTGCCACGTCCACCGCCCTGAGCTTTTTTCCCGGGCACGGCCCGGCGACGCATTCGCCGCTATCGATTTCGTACCTCGCGCCATGTGATGCACAGATGATTTGCTTGCCATCGCCGCTCAGGAAACTGTCTTGCCGCCAGTTCAGCGGATGCCCGGCGTGCATGCAGGAATTCTCATAGGCGTACACTGCGTCCCCCTGACGCACGACGAATCCCTTGAAAGGCCAGTCGCCCGCGCCGATCCGGAACTCCTTGCAGCCCGGGTCCTCGAGCTCATCCAGGCGGCAGACCGGCAGTTCCCGGAGTGCCTCGCCGGTCAATTCGACTGCTCCGTCCTCGTGTAGCGGACGACGACAATCGACAGGATGATCGACGGAATGCCGAGCGCTGCCGCATACAGGAAGAATCCGAACCAACCTATCGCTTCCTGCACGATCCCGGAGAAACTCGCGGAAATCTTGGCGATCAGGACGGACAATGAACTGAAAAGCGCGTATTGCGTCGCCGTAAACGACATGTTGGTGATGCTGGACAGGTAGGCGATGAAAATCGTCCCGGAAAATCCTTGCGCGAAGTTATCGAAACTGATCGTCAAAGCGAGCGCCCATATTTCGGGGCCCGTCATAACGATGAACGCAAAGAACAGGTTGGTGGATGCGATCAGAACGGTCGCGGCGATGAGGCATTTTGCGAGACCGAATCTGAGGATCGCCCACCCGCCAGAGCCGATGCCGATCAGGGCGACTCCCAGGCCATACAGTTTCGCCACGCTCGCCACCTGTGACTTCGAGTAGCCGATATCGAGGTAAAAGGGATTTGCAAGGATGCCGAGCACGTAGTCGCTGAGCCTGTATACGACGATAAAGCTCAGCATCAACAGCGCGAACAGGCCGTAGCGGCGGAAGAAATCGGCGAACGGACCGGCGACGGCCGCCATGAACCATTTGGCAACTTTTTCCGGCCAGGTGCCCGCGAAGTGGTAATCGGGCGGCGTGAGATTCTCCGGTTCCTTGCAGTAAAGCGTCGTTGCAATGCCGACAGCCATGCACGCTGCCATTACGGCGTAACTGACGGACCACGACATGAACTCCGCGAGGTACAGTGCGCCGGCCCCGCTGACGACGATTGCGACGCGATAACCATACTGGTAGGAGGCGGCGAGCAATCCTTGCATTTCCAGCGGGGCGATCTCGATGCGGTAAGCATCGAGCACGATGTCCTGTGTCGCCGACAGAAACGCCACGCACACGGCAACCACCACGAAAATGCTCATGGCCGTGGCCGGGTCGCTCTTCGACAGCAGGAACAGGGCGGCCGCCAGGCCGACCTGCGAGGCGAACAGCCATGCGCGCCGCCGCCCGAGCCAGCGCGTGAGGACGGGCAGATTTACGGCGTCAACGAGAGGCGACCACACGAACTTGAAACTGTAGGCAAGCATCAAATAGGCGAACAGGCTGATCGTGCTCGTCGGCAGCCCGGCTTCATAAAGCCATGCGGTAAGCGTTGCGTACACGAGCGGCAGCGGCAGCCCGGCGGAAAAACCGAGGAAAAATATGACCAGCACCCTTTCCTGCAGGTAGTAGCGCCAGCCGCGGGGTTTGTCTGCAACGGCTGGTGAAAGCTCAGCGCTCACCAATCGTAATCCATCGTCAGCGGGGCATGATCCGAGAAACGTTCGGCCTTGTAGATATCGGTACGAATCACTTTATCCTTCATTCCGGGCGTCACTACCTGGTAGTCGATCCGCCACCCCACATTGTTGTCCCATGCGCGCCCCCGGTTGGACCACCAGGTGTACTGGTGCTCTTCCTCGTTTATAACGCGGAATGCATCGACGTAGTTGTGCGTGTCGAACAGTTGGTCCATCCAGGCACGCTCCTCCGGCAGGAATCCGGAGTTCTTCTGATTTGCGCGCCAGTTCTTGATGTCGATTTTCTTATGCGCGATGTTCCAGTCGCCGCAAAGAATGTACTCGGACGGGCGCCGCTGCAAATTTTGCAGGTGCGGCGTAAAAGCATCGAGAAAGCGATATTTCGCTTGCTGCCGTTCGTCACTCGAAGAACCCGACGGCAAATAGACCGAAACGACGTTCAGTTTGCCAAATCGCGCTTCGAGATAGCGCCCTTCGTCGTCGAATTCCCTGATACCAAAACCGCGAATAACTTCTTCGGGTTCTTCCTTCGAGTAAATGGCTACACCGCTGTAACCCTTCTTCAATGCATCTTCGTAGTAACAGTGATAACCGGCAGGTGAAAAGCAGTTATCGGTCAGCTGGTGTACTTGTGCCCTCGTCTCCTGGATGCAAACGACATCCGCGGCCTGCTTCTCCATCCATTCGAAGAAGCCCTTGCGTGCCGCTGCACGAATGCCGTTGGCATTCAGACTGATCACCCTGAGCAAACGATTATCTCCTCGACCCGTAGACTGCAGCTTACCTGTCTTGCGAGTACGGCATTCGTTGAATCTGTGTGTCATACTCGCTCAGTCCGGGGTCGGCCGCGATTACAACAACGCCAAAGCCGGCCATCATACAGAAGCAGAGTCAAGGCCTGAAAAATGCGCGCCTTTCAAAGGGAATTTCTCGATCTTGCCCTCGAGCTTGGCGCGCTCCGCTTCGGCGAGTTCACCCTGAAGTCCGGTCGCAAGAGCCCCTATTTCTTCAATGCCGGCCTGTTCTCCACCGGCTACGCGGCCGCCAAGCTGAGCCGTTATTACGCCTCGGCGATTGCCACTTCGGAAGTGGAGTTCGACATGCTTTTCGGCCCCGCATACAAAGGCATCCCGCTGGTCACGCTCGCTGCGGCGGCGCTGGCGGAACATCACGACCTCGATGTGCCGTACGCATTCAATCGCAAGGAATCCAAGGCGCACGGTGAGGGCGGCAGCATCATCGGCGCGCCGCTTGCCGGCAAGGTGCTCATCGTCGATGACGTAATAACTGCCGGAACCGCCGTCAGGGAGGCGCATCAACTCATCATCGCGGCGGGCGCAGACGTGGCGGGGCTGGTCATCTCTCTGGATCGCCAGGAAATCGGGCAAAATTCGCGATCCGCCGTGCAGGAACTGGAGCAAACCCTGAGAATGCCGGTCATAAGTATTCTCAAGCTCGAAAACCTCATTGATATGCTCGAAGAATCAGACGAATACAAGGAATACCTGGAACCCGTTCTCGAATACCGCAAGAAATACGGTACGCATGGATGATGTTCGCCTAAGTTATTGAATTTTTTACATAAGCTTGGGTTGCGAGAAAAAGAATCGAGGGCTAAGCTTTGAATTCGCGAACTGGTCCCTCTACGAAACTTGTATTTTGTGTGATATTTGCCCCATGAGACGATTGTTCGCAATTCTCAGCGTCCTGGTATTGCTGCCAGTTATCGCCCTCGGCGCTCAGAAACAACAGCCGAAGCTTTATCGCTGGGTCGATAGCGACGGCGTCGTGCATTATGGCGACAGTATTCCGGCCGAATACGCTGAGCTCGAGCGGCAGGTCGTCAATGACCATGGCATCACGGTCGACGTGATGGAGGCCAAGAAGACCGAGGCAGAACTGGCCGAGGAACGGCGGCAGGAAGAATTGCGCCAGGCACGCGAGCTGCAACGCCGCGCGGACCAGGCCCTGCTCGCCACTTACCTGTCGGTCGCCGAAATCGAACTGCACCGCGACCGCCGCGTGGAATTGTTCCAGGCGCAGGCCCGCGTAACCGAGCTCTATCTGAGTAATCTGAAGCGCCGGCTGGCCAATCTGAGCCGGGAAGCGACCAGGTTCCGGCCGTACAGCCAGAATCCTGACGCCCCGATGATCGATCCGGACCTCGTCGCCGATATCACGATGACCAAGGAAACGATCGAACGGCACCAGGCCAATCTCGAAAAATTTCAGCAGGACGAACAGAATATCGTCGCCCGTTTCGATGGCGATATCGATCGCTTCAAGAAACTCAAAGGCCTGAACTAGACTTTCGAAAAGTAAAAAGAATCGCGCTCCAAAGCGCGATTTTTTTATGCCTGTCCGGAATGCCCGAAGCCGCCCTCGCCACGACCGGAGTGCCCGAACTCCTCGACGATCTCGAACCGCACCTGCTCGACCGGCACGAACACCATCTGTGCAATTCGCTCGCCCGGCTCGATCTGGTAGGGCTTGCGGCTGCGATTCCAGCAGGATATGTAAACCTGTCCCTGGTAATCGGAATCGATGAGTCCGGTAAGGTTGCCGAGCACGATGCCGTGTTTATGGCCTAGCCCCGATCGTGGTAGCAGCACCGCCGCCAGTGTGTTGTCCTCGATGTGAATCGCCAGACCGGAGGGCACGAGCACAGTCTCCCCCGGCTCCACCGTCAGGGCCTCATCGATGCAGGCACGCATGTCGAGGCCTGCGGAACCCGCGGTTGCGTAGTGGGGAATGGCGATCGAGTCACCGATACGCGGATCGAGAATCTTGAGCTGGATCGATCTCAATGAATGCGCTCGTCAGCCCCTAGTCCGGGCCACCCGCAACGGCGTGCAATTTGCCGCGTTTTCCATCGCCGGAGTGTTCCCGGTAGCGCCTGGCAATGAGCGCTATCAGCTGCACGGCGAGCTGTTTCTTGTCCATTGTCGGGAAAGACTGCTCCCCGTCGCTCCACAGGACCTCGACGGTATTTTCGTCGCGATCGAAGCCACGGTCTTCTCCGACCTGGTTGGCAACGATCATGTCGAGATGCTTTTGCTCCAGTTTGGCTCGCGCATATTTGTGCAGATCCCGCGTCTCAGCGGCGAATCCCACCGTAAAAGGCCCATCCTCGAGTTCCGCAACCGACGCGAGGATATCAGGCGTCCGCACCAGATCGATCGACATCTGCTCGTCGGATTTCTTGATCTTGTGTTTCGTTACCTTCGCGGCGCCGTAATCGGCAACCGCGGCGGCGGCAATGAAAATATCGATGTCCGCGATGCGCTCGTGGGTGGCCGCGAACATTTCTGCGGCACTTTCGACATCGACGCGTTGCACGTCATGCGGTGTCTCGAGCTTGACCGGGCCACTGATGAGCAGCACCTCCGCCCCTGCCGATACGGCTGCCTCCGCCATCGCGTACGCCATCTTCCCGGAGCTTCGATTACTGATGAAACGCACCGGGTCTATCGCCTCGCGTGTCGGCCCCGCTGTGATCATGATCTTGCGGCCCGCGAGCGGTGGCTTCTCGCCTCCGGCCACGATTACCGGCCCCGTGACCGCGGCGGCGATCGCCTCCGGCTCGACCATGCGGCCCTCGCCGGTCTCGCCGCATGCCTGGTCCCCGCTGTCCGGTCCGAGAATCCGCACGCCTCTTTTCTGCAAAAGCTCCCGATTGGCCTGTACCGCCGGATTCGCCCACATCACGCGGTTCATCGCCGGCGCGATGACCAGCGGCGCCTCGGTTGCCAGGCACAGCGTCGTCAGCAGGTCCGGCGCGCTGCCTGACGCCAGCCGCGACATGATCTCCGCGGTGGCCGGCGCAATCAGCACCAGGTCTGCCCAGCGGGCGAGTTCGATGTGCCCCATTGCGGCCTCGGCGTCGCGGTCCCAGAGATTCTCACGCACCGGTCGTCCGGAGACGGCCTGCAGCGTGGTCTGCGTCACGAATTCCACCGCGGAGCGCGTCATCACGACCTGCACTTCGGCGCCCCGGTCTCTGAGCCGCCGCACCAGTTCAGGTGTCTTGTAGGCGGCGATGCCGCCCGTGACGCCAAGAACGATTTTCCTCTTTGCCATGGCTTTGCCCTGTTTAGCGGCCTGTCAGCTTAGCCCCATGTCCGGTGCGATTTCCAGCAAATAGGTCCGTCCCGGGGCATTTTTCGGCTTGCGCCGTCGTGCCGCGTCCGCCAGTCTGCAAGGCCACGTATTCTGCTTGGACAGGGACAGTCTGTGTCGGAAGATCACTGCACGCTGGCGCCGCGGTCAAAGCTCTTGAGACAGGGCGCTCGGGCCTTGTCGGAGGCCGAGCTGATTGCCGTGCTGCTGCAGGCAGGTTCGTCTCCGGGGCCCGCGCTGCAACTCGCCGTTCGCCTGCTGGAGCGATTCGGCGGCTTGAGAAAATTGCTGCAGGCGGAACCGCAGAGGCTGGCAGCAGAATGCGGCATCGGCGATGCCCGGCTGGCAATGCTTGCCGCGCTTCCGGAAATCGCGCGGCGTTATTTCGAAGAGACGCTGCCCCGCGGTGCGTGCATCAGGAGCCCCGCCGATACCGAGACATTCCTGCTGGCCCGATTGAGGGACCGGCCTCACGAGGTGTTCTGTTGCCTGTATCTCGATAACCGGCATCGGGTCCTCAAGTTCGAGGAGCTGTTTCGCGGCACGATTGACGGTACCAGCGTCCATCCAAGGGAACTCGTCAAGCAGGCACTCGATGTCAACGCGGCGGCGATCATCCTGGCCCACAATCATCCATCGGGTGTGGCTGAACCCAGCCAGGCCGATGAGCGCATCACGCGCCGCATCAAGTCGGCGCTGGAACTCGTCGATATCCGGCTCCTCGATCACCTGATCATCGGCGACGGGATCAGTACTTCCCTCGCCAGTCGCGGCATGTTGTGATGGCTGCTTGATTACGCAGATTTCTGCTGGTATAAAGTCTCGCTCTTTGCCCGCGCCTCGCGGGCAAGCTTGCGTAAAATCAGGAACTTACTGCTCATGTCGAAGGTCTGCCAGGTCACCGGGAAACGCCCGCAAAGCGGCAACAACGTTTCCCATGCCCATAACAAGACGCGTCGGCGTTTTCTGCCGAACCTGCAGTCCAAGCGCTTCTGGGTCGAATCCGAGAAGCGCTATGTTCGGCTGCGCGTTTCCCACAAGGGCCTGCGCATCATCGACAAGCACGGCATCGACAAGGTGCTCGCAGATATGCGCGCACAGGGTCAGCGCGTCTAGGCCCGGGAGGATTAGCAGATGGCTTCCAACAGAGAAAAGATCCGGCTGGTTTCCAGTGCCGGTACCGGTCACTTCTATACGACCAGTAAGAACAAGCGGCTGCATCCCGAAAAGATGGAAACGAAGAAGTACGACCCCAAGGCACGCAAGCACGTGATCTACAAGGAAGCCAAGATCAAATAAACCAAAAAAACCCGCCGAACGGCGGGTTTTTATTATGCGGGTGCCAGCTGGTAGGAGCGGAGACGCAGCGCGAAGTCCTCGAGTACCTTGATCCCGCTGGCTTCGGCCTCGGCGCACCAATCTCTCAGCTGTGCCAGCAGTTTTTCGTTGCTGACGTTTGCGCCGCTCCAGAGCTCGCTCAGTCTTTCGCGAAACTCGTGAACCGTGTGCAGCGCGGCACTGTCGGCCAGCAGTTCGCCAAGCCGCAACCTTGCCTTGTCGTCGAGCAGCATCGGCCGGCGAACCAGCAGCGTCTTCGCTCTCTTGAACGCCGCGTTGCCGGCCGCAAGGGCTTTCTCTTTCTTCAGCACGGGCATCGTGACCTGCCTCGTATAATCGCGAAGCACGTGCATGCGGTTGATGATGATCGCGCGCAGGTTCTCGATATCGATATGCGTTGCTGGCTTTTTCCCGAGCACGGGCTGCGGTGCAACCTTCTTGACCTTTGCCAGGCCGAGGCTCTGAAAAATCCTTATGTACAGCCAGCCGATATCGAATTCCCAGCGGCGTACTGAAAACTTCGCCGAAGTCGGAAACGCGTGGTGGTTGTTGTGCAGTTCCTCTCCGCCGATAAGAAATGCCCATGGCACCAGGTTGGTCGCCGCATCGTCGCATTCGAAATTGCGGTAGCCTGAGTGATGCCCGAGCCCGTTGATGATGCCGGCCGCGAAAAAGGGCATCGACGCCATCTGGAACGCGAATATGATGATTCCCGGCACGCCGAAAAGAATCAGATCGGTGACCAGCATGAGAATGATGCCGGCGTACGGAAAGCGGAGATAGACGTTTCTTTCCAGCCAGTCATCGGGCGCACCGCGTCCGAATTTCTCGACCGTTTCAGGATTGTCTTTTTCTGCGCGATAGAGTTCGGCTCCCTCGAGCAGGACTTTTTTCAGGCCGTAAATCTGCGGGCTGTGTGGATCGTCTTCCGTCTCACAGAATGCGTGATGCTTGCGATGTACCGCCACCCATTCCCGGGTCAGCATGCCGGATGTACACCAGATCCAGAATCTGAAAAAGTGTCGCAGCGCCGGATGTAAATCGAGTGCCCGGTGCGCCTGGTCGCGATGCAAATAAAGCGTAACGGCCATCATCGTGACTTGCAGCATCACAAAAGCGGCGATCACGTAACCCCAGGCATCCAGGTTCAATATTCCGTAAAAAAATTCCATTCGCTGATTCCGTTGAAAAGTGGGCGACACTATAGCCAAAGCACGCGGCTCCTCCAAGGACGAGCCCGTCAAATTGAGTCTTTGCCCCGCATGTCGTGTAATGTGGCGCGGGAAACGGCTGCCAAACAGGCATTTATGGCCTGGTTTCCCGTGCGGCACAATAATTCTATAGTGTGCGCCACATCACATTTGCCGAGCCTATGCCCGAACTGCCCGAAGTCGAAACAAGCCGCCGCGGAATTGCGCCATGGGTCCTGAACCAGCAGGTTCGTGACGTGGTAGTTCGCGACCGGCGACTGCGATGGCCGGTTCCCGCGGATATCGACCAGATACTGCCTGGCCAGGTCATTCAGTCCCTTACGCGACGCGCCAAGTACCTGCTGTTCGAGACAGATGCCGGCACCGCGTTGCTGCATCTGGGCATGTCCGGCAGCCTCCGAATCATCGATGTGGAAGAACCGGCAGGCAAGCACGATCACGTGGACATTCAGTTCGACAGCGGCAAGGCACTGCGGTTCCGGGATCCGCGTCGATTCGGCTCCCTGCTGTGGACCGACAAACCCCAGGAACACGACCTGCTTCGCTACCTCGGCCCGGAACCGCTGTCGCAGGACTTCGGCGGCGACTACCTCTGGCAAAAGGCGCGCGGGCGTCGCGTCAGCATCAAACCATTCATCATGAACAGCGCGGTGGTCGTTGGCGTCGGCAACATCTATGCGAGCGAGGCCCTGTTCCTTGCCGGGATCCATCCGCAACGCAGAGCGGACCGGATTGCAACGACTCGCATGCATCGGCTCGCCGAGGCAATCAAGTCGGTCCTCGAGAAAGCGATAGCGGCAGGCGGCACGACGCTCCGCGATTTCCATGGCGGTGACGGAGCGCCGGGCTATTTTCGACAGAAGCTCGAAGTGTATGGCCGTGCAGGCGAGCCGTGCCGCAGCTGTGAGCGAGCAATAGCAGTCACAGTGCTCGGCCAGCGATCGACGTTTTATTGCAAGAATTGCCAGAGATAGTCTGGCTTCAAGCGCGCCCGCAGCGTTCCATCAGTGCCGCCTTGACTTGCGGCGATACGAAGTCCGAGATGTCTCCGCCCATGCTGCAGATCTCCCTGACGAGGCTCGACGATATATAAGTATAAGTTTCGGTCGGTGTCAGAAATGCCGTTTCAACGTCGTCGGTCAGATGCCGGTTCATGTTGGCAAGCTGGAATTCGTATTCGAAATCCGAAATTGCCCGCAGTCCCCGCACGATGACCTGCAGATCGTTCTGTAACGCAAAATCGACCGTCAGTCCTTCGTAGCCGCGTACTTCGACGTTATCTATTGCCGACAACGCATCCCTGGCAAGCCCCACCCTTTCCTCCTGTGAAAACATCGGTTCCTTGCCCGGGTTTGCGGCGACCGCGACGACTACCTTGTCGAACAGGCGACAGGCCCTGCGCACAAGATCTTCGTGTCCGAGCGTAATCGGATCGAACGTTCCCGGATACATGGCAGAGACCGTCATTTCGTGCTCCTTGGTTTTCAGCCTTTCACTGTAACGAGTGCATAGCGTACCTGGCCCGCGGTCTTTTCCTTGCGAACGACCCAACCGCCGGGCAGATCGGGCAGCGGCCGCTTGCGGTCTTGCTCCAGGTAAACCAGGGCATTTGCCGTCAGCCAGCCACGCTCGTCCAGCAGTCTACACAAATCTCCGCTGAGATCGGCATCAAATGGCGGATCGAGAAACACGATGTCGAATGCTCGCGGTGCGCCGCGTAAATAGTCCAGGGCATCGATGTTCATTATTTCCGCGCCCGCTGCCTGGAGCGCCGCCACGCTTTGTTCGAGCACATTAGCTGCGACGACAGATTTCTCGACGAACACGACCTCGCTCGCTCCTCTCGACAAAGCCTCGAGGCCCAGCGCACCGCTGCCCGCAAACAGGTCCAGGCATCTGGATCCTTCGATGTTCGGGGCAAGCCAGTTAAAAAGCGTTTCGCGGATACGTTCCGAGGTCGGCCGCAGGCCCGGTTCGTCGGCAATCGGCAACAGACGGCTGCGCCATTTTCCCGCTACAATACGCAGCCGTCCGGATGGCGATCCCCTGTCACTGCGTCCCCGGCTCATTCGTCACCCCATGTTCTCTCCGGAATACCCGGTTCAGGGCACGAGGTTACTTTAGGAAAACGCGTGGTGGAAATTCGTGTTTGGCAAGATGGAAAAAGCTGAGGCTCCTGCACGCGAAGGATTCGTCAGGCGCCTCCGGGCGCGGCTCAACCGCGGCGACAGCTGGCTAACTTACGATCTGGCCAAGCTGGTTCCCGGCGCCAAGATCGACGAGGAGTTCCTGGAAGAACTCGAAACCGCGCTCATCATGGCAGACGTCGGGGTCGAGGCAAGCGCAGAAATCATCAGCAGCCTGGAAGATCGGCTTGCCCGAAAAGAATTGCGGGACGCCGCTGCACTGCTCCAGGGACTGCGTGTGGCACTGGTCGATATTCTGCACCCGGTTGAACAGCCTCTCGAGATTCCCGCAGGCAAAATGCCCTTTGTCATTCTCATGGTGGGTGTCAACGGTGCCGGCAAGACAACGACGATCGGCAAGCTGGCGAGAAAGTTCAAGGACGATGGTTACTCGGTCATGCTCGCCGCCGGCGACACCTTTCGCGCCGCCGCCATCGAGCAGCTGCAGGCATGGGGCGAGCGCAACGAGGTGGCCGTCATTGCGCAACAGACCGGGGCAGATCCGGCCGCGGTAATTTTTGATGCGTGGGAAGCGGCGCGTTCGAGGAATATCGACGTATTGCTCGCCGACACCGCGGGGCGCCTGCAGTCACAGCAGGGCCTGATGGACGAGCTCAGGAAAATCAAGCGGGTCGTCGCGCGCCAGGATCCCGCGGCGCCGCAGGAGATCATGCTGGTCCTCGATGCCAGCCAGGGCCAGAACGCGCTGGCGCAGGCCGAGAAATTCAATGACGCCCTCGGTTTGACCGGTATTGCGGTCACCAAGCTGGACGGATCCGCCAAAGGCGGTATTCTTATCGCTATCGCCAGCAAGCTTGGGGTCCCGGTGCGGTTCATCGGAATTGGCGAAAGCGTTGAGGACATGCAAACCTTTAGCGCGGACGAATACGTTGACGCACTGCTGTCAGGCGGCGATCCGACATAGGAATTGCTTACCTTGATCCAGGTCGAGAACGTTACCAAGAGATTTCCCGGCGGGCACGATGCGCTCAAGGGATTGAGCCTGAATGTCGACAAAGGGGAAATGGTGTTTGTCACCGGTCACTCGGGGGCCGGCAAGAGCACCCTGCTGCGCCTGATTGCATTGATCGAGCGCCCCACCAGCGGCCACGTTATCGTCGATGGACAGAACACCCGTCGCGTTCCGCGCAGAAAGATACCCGCCTATCGCCGGCAGATCGGCATGGTGTTCCAGGATCACAAGCTGCTGTATGACAGGAAGGTATTCGACAATGTCGCTCTTCCGCTTATCATCGCGGGCTTCAGCGACCGGGATGCCGCCCGCAAGGTCAGGGCCGCGCTCGACCAGGTCAGTCTTCTTCACAAGGAAAACCACTTTCCAGAAACGCTTTCGTCGGGTGAGCAACAGCGCGTGGGTATCGCCCGCGCCATTGTCTCAAGGCCGAAACTGCTGATCGCGGATGAACCAACCGGAAACCTGGATCCCGATCTCTCACTCGAGGTCATGCGAATATTCCGCCGCTTCAACGAAGTGGGCGTGACGATACTGATCGCCAGTCACGACACGGCACTCATCGATCAGCTGGGCTGCCGCCGCATACCGCTGGCGAACGGTATGCTGCATTACGAAGAAGAGGAAGACGTCGTCGCCGAATACGTGGAACGACTTTCCGTGCAAACGGAGCAGGCCGAATGGCGGCAGTGAATTCACCGAACTTGCTGCATGCGCCGCCCTCGTCCGGCCGCTTTCTGAACTGGCTGGTGCGCCATGCAAGTACCGGTAGCGGAGCGTTGCAACGCCTGGCACGGCAACCGTTTGCGAGCTTCATGACCGTCCTGGTCATCGCCGTTACGCTGGCGTTGCCGGCCGCGATGCACCTCGTCATCAAGAATGCCCAGTCGATCAGCGCCTCGTGGGACAACGCTCTCGATTTTTCTGTCTACCTGAATACCGGCACCTCGATAGAGGAAGCCCGTCGACTGGCGGACATCATTCGGCAACGTGCCGACGTGGAACAGGTAACGCTGATCACCTCCGCCGAAGCTCTGCAGGAATTTCGTGAACAATCGGGATTCGGTGAGTCTCTCGATCATCTCACCGCGAATCCGCTGCCACACACGCTCGTCGTGCGGCCCGGCACGAACCATACCGAGGTTTCGATGAGCCTCTTGAACGAGGAGCTCGGCAACCTGCCGGAAACCGATTTCGTGCAGGTCGATACCGAGTGGGTACGCCGCTTTCATGCGATCCTCGATATCCTGCAAAGATCGATTGCGATCGGCGCCGCATTGCTCGGTGCCGCCATCATTATCATCATCGGCAACACGATTCGCCTCGACATCCAGAACCGCCGTGACGAAATCGAAGTGACGAAACTGATCGGCGCAAGCAGCGCCTTCGTGCGCCGGCCGTTTCTGTATTCGGGCCTCTGGTACGGGCTGGGCGGGGGGCTGCTGGCACTGGCGCTGGTCCGCTACGGGCTGTACGCGCTCGAGGCCCCGGTGACCCGGCTGGCCGGCCTGTACTCGAGCCCCTTCAATATCCTGTCCCTGGACCTGGCCGAGAGCCTGGCGATTGTCGCGGCCGGCATGACCCTGGGCCTCGCCGGCTCCTGGGTCGCGGCAGCCCGTCACATGCGGCGCATCGAACCGCGCTAGCCCGGCTCCACGCCGATAACCGCCCTTGATTTACCATAAGCCAGACCCGGGCAATCGAGCTAACTTACTGCTTTATATAGATAATTCCGAAGCTGCGTCAGGGAACTAATTGGCGTTGTTAGCACTCTAAGGTCGCGAGTGCTAAAATTCGACATCTCGAGGGAGGTAACAAATTCCATGACAACAGCAGTTGCAGCAACGGTGCATGACCTGAACCTGGCGAGCCCGGTCGGTAATCTCGGTGCCTATATCCAGGCCGTTGGCAATATCCCGGTCCTGAGCAAGGAAGACGAGCAGGCATTGGCCCGCCGTTTCCGCGATCACGACGACCTCGAAGCTGCACGTGAACTCGTCATGGCGCATCTCCGCTTTGTCGTGCATATCGCGAAGGGATATACCGGTTACGGCCTGCCGATCGGCGACCTCATCCAGGAGGGCAATGTCGGTCTCATGAAGGCCGTCAAGCGCTTTGACCCCGATTTCGATGTGCGGCTCGTGTCCTTCGCCGTGCACTGGATCCGCGCCGAGATTCACGAGTTCGTATTGCGCAACTGGCGTATCGTCAAGGTCGCGACGACCAAAGCGCAACGCAAATTGTTCTTCAATCTTCGCAAGGCCAAGAAGAATCTCTCGTGGTTGTCACACGATGAGACCAGGGCCGTCGCCAAAGACCTCGGCGTAAGCCCCGATGAGGTTACCGAAATGGAGCGCCGGCTGGCCGCCCGTGATCCGGGCTTCGACCCGTTGCCGGACGCCCGCGATGATGAGCACGCTTTCTCGCCGGCAGCTTATCTGCCCAGCCCGAACGCGGACCCGGCGGTGCTGGTCGAGGACAGCGACTGGAACGATGACGTTACCGAGCGGATGAGCAAAGCCATCACGACACTCGATGACCGCAGCCGGCATATTCTCGAGTCGCGCTGGCTTTCGGAAGACAAGCCGACTCTGCATGAACTCGCTGATCAATATGGTGTATCGGCGGAACGTGTCCGGCAGATCGAGGCCGCGGCGATCAAAAAGCTCGGCGTCGTAATGGAAGTCTGACAACAATCGATTCAATGAGAGACCCCGGTCAATTCTGTTGCCCGGGGTTTTTTATGCCCCAATGCCGCCCGGATTCTGCGGCGATTGAATAGGTCAACCCATTACGGGATGATACGCCCCTTGCTGATCGCCGCTCGGCGATAGGGGCTTCGGAGCAATACCGTGGAAACAGCGGTAGGCATATTTGTCAACGGAATCACCGGTGTATTCATCGGCATGGCCGTACTGTACCTGGCCATGAAACTCATCGAACTCGTAATTTCCACGAGGGACGAACCCGAAGAGACCGAGTAGCATGGCCATTTTCGAGCACATGGGCGTTTTGGCCGTGACACCGGGCATGATCGTCATGTGGCTCATCAGCGTGACCCTGATGTATCTCGCCATCCAAAAAAGGTATGAGCCGCTGCTTCTTCTGCCTATCGGGTTCGGCATCCTGATGGCGAATCTTCCGCTGACCAACCTGATGGTGCCCGGGGAGGGCCTGTTCTGGCGCTTCTATCATTATGGCGTTCAGTGGGAGGTCATTCCGCCGGTGATTTTTCTCGGGCTCGGCGCATTGACCGACTTCGGCCCGCTGCTTTCGCAACCGAGACTGATCTTCCTCGGCGCCGCGGCACAGGCCGGTGTCTACCTGACCTTTTTCGCTGCATCGGCCTCCGGCTTCACGCTCGATGAAGCGGCAGCAATCGGCATAATAGGCGGAGCGGACGGCCCGACAACGATTTTCCTCACGGCGAAGCTTGCGCCACATTTGCTGGGCGCCTGCGCCGTCGCTGCCTATTCGTATATGGCGCTCGTGCCGATCATCCAGCCACCCATCATGCGCCTGCTGACGACGGAGAACGAGCGCAAGATCAAAATGAAAAAGGGTCGCAGGATCAGTGCGCGCGAGAAACTGTTCTTCCCGGTCGTGGCAAGCCTCGTGATCATTCTGCTGGTACCGGCATCGGCCCCGCTGATTGCCATGTTCATGCTCGGAAATCTGTTCAGGGAATCAAAGGTCGTCGAACGGCTGACGGAAACGGCGCAAAATTCGCTGCTGAATATAGTGACTATATTCCTGGGCCTGAGCGTCGGTGCAACAATGAATGCCGGCAACTTCCTGCGCCCGGAAGTGATCTTCATATTCTTTCTCGGCCTGGTCGCATTCATTATCGGCACGGCAACCGGGGTTATCCTGGCAAAGGTCTTCAACCTTTTTACCTCTGACAAGATCAATCCGCTGGTCGGTGGCGCCGGTGTATCGGCAGTGCCGATGGCAGCACGCGTCGCGCAAAAAATGGGAATGGAGGCGGACAAGAAGAATCACCTGCTGATGTTTGCGATGGGCCCGAACATTGCCGGTGTAATCGGCACCGTAATCGCGGCAGGCATTTTTCTGACTTTACTGGGCTGAATATCAAGAGTAAGGAACTGACATGGCACAAGAAGTATTGGCTGCGCTCGCCGGCAACGTCTGGAAGGTCTCGGTGGAAGTCGGTGATACCGTTGAGGAGGACGACGAGCTGTTCGTCGTTGAGGCGCTGAAAATGGAGATTCCGGTTTATTCACCATGCGATGGCAGCGTCAAGGAAATCCGGGTCAAGAAAGGCGATGCCGTCGAAGAAGACGATGTAATGGCTGTAATCGATTGACTATGAAGCGAGCGGCATGAGACGAGAAGATGTTTGAACTAACAGAAGAACAACGCCTGGTCCAGGAAACCGCGCGGCGCTTTGCCGAAGAGGACATAGCCCCGACGCTCGAGGAAGAAGAAAGAAATCACGAGTTCCGTGCCGAGCGCGTCGAACGCATGGGCGATCTCGGCTTTTTTGCCTGTGTATTACCGGAAGAACTCGGCGGCAATGGCATGGGGTTCCTGGAATCCTGCCTGATGACGGAGGAAATCGCCCGGGTCTCGGCGTCCTGGCGCGTGCAGTTCAATATGCAGAACCTCGGGGCACCACTGGCGGTTGCCCGTTACGGGACCGACGAACAGAAGGAAAAATACATTTCCGACTGGATATCGGGCAAGAAGCTCGGCTTCTTCGCGATGACGGAGCCCAATTCCGGATCGGACGTAGCCGGCATGAAAACCTACGCGCTCGACAAGGGAGACCACTGGGAGATTCACGGCAGCAAGATGTGGATCTCGAATGCACATGTCGGTGATGCCGGGCTGCTTTATGCCTACACGGACAGGGAGGCACATCACAAAGGCATATCGGCGTTCATCATCGAGCCGAAAAATCTCGAGGGCTGCATTGCCAAAGGCATCGACACCAAGCTCGGGCTGCATTGCTCGCCGACGGGTGAGTTCGTTTTTGACGGAGCAAGAATCCCGAAGGACGCGTTGCTCGGAAATGCGGGGGATGGCTTCAAGATCTGCATGTGGCAGCTCAATAACACGCGCATTAGTTGCGCCGCCGGTGCCCTCGGCGTTGCCGGAGGCGCGCTCGAACTGGCCATCAATTATGCGAACGAACGAACGCAATTCGGCAAACCGATCTCCAGGCACCAGATGATCCAGGCGCAAATTGCGGATATGGTGGTAGCACACGAAGCAGCACGGTACCTCGTCTACCGCGCTGCCTGGCTCACGGATCAGGATCGGCCGAATCACTCCGAGACCTCTATCGCGAAACTCGCGGCCTCGGAAGCGGCCGTGCACGCGGCTAACGAATGCAT
>JBFFKF010000048.1:0-18502 GCA_041555515.1 Woeseiaceae bacterium | reverse complement strand
CAATAAAATGTTAAATAAAACGTGACTTTGTTCACGATAGGGGGATCGTATGGTACTGCGCCAGAGGCCCTCATTCCGTGAACTGGTCCGCGGCCCTAAATGTGACGCCCCGAGCGGCTCTGAGCGGGCAAAAAATCGGCCGAAAATGCCCCAGAATCCGCGTTCGGCGGGCCCGGATCCAGGTCCTGAAACCGGCCTTAAGCCTGCCCTTTACGCGACTCCGCGTATGTGTGACGCGTCACAATAGCGCCTCATGCAATTTTGCAATGATCTGGCTATCATCGCGCCTAGCGGATGCCATACGATTGCCACAATTGGTTGGCAGCATCCTTGAAAAAGCAGAGATTTGCGGCAAATCATGAATTTCTCTTGGGCTCATGAGGTGCTGCCCCTCAAGACCGCCTGGGCCTGAAGCGGCCGAGACCATGCAAGATATCGTTAAGCCAAACCAGCAACCGAAGAGATCGCGGACGACACGCTACGCGCCGTGGCTCGCACTGTGTGCGGGTGTCAGCCTCATCTTGTCTATGATGTTCGCCAGCGGCCTGGTCGGGGCTTATTACTACGTGGCGCCGAGTCTGCCCCCCGCGGAAGCGATCCGAGAAATTCCCCTGCAGATTCCTCTGAGGATTTTCAGTCGTGACGGTCGCCTGATCGAAGAAGTCGGAGAGCGGCGACGCATACTCGTCGATTACGAGGACCTGCCACCGTTCGTTGTTGACGCTTTTGTTGCAGCCGAAGACGGGCGCTTCTTCGAACATCCGGGGATCGATTATCTCGGCATACTGCGCGCCGGTTTACGCATGATCAGAACCGGAGAGATTTCCGGAGGCGGCAGTACGATTACGCAACAGCTGGCACGCGATTACTTCCTTACTCGCGAACAGTTGTTCACACGCAAGCTTCGGGAAGCCTTTCTTGCCTACAAGATTGAACAGGAATTCTCCAAAGAAGAGATCATGGCGCTGTTCCTTAACAAGATGTTCTTCGGACAGCGTGCGTACGGTGTCGCGGCCGCAGCACAGGTCTACTTCGGCAAGAACCTCAACAACATCAATGTTGCGGAAGCGGCGACGCTTGCCGGCGTGCTTCCCGCGCCGTCGAGTTACAACCCGGTCAGAAGCCCCGCGAATGCGTCGATGCGTCGCAGCTATGTGCTGAATCGAATGCTGGAGCTCGACTATATCGGTGAGATTGAATTCGACGGCGCGATGGCCTATCCGATGGTATCGAAGCTGCACGGCACGGCAAACGAGCTGTCTGCACCGTATGTCGCCGAGATGGTTCGGCGGGAAATGCTGGCGCGATATGGAGAAGCAACGTACGCAGCCGGCTTCGAGGTTGTCACGACTTTGGATTCCACATTGCAACGTGCCGCGAATTATTCGGTACGCAACGGTCTCCTGGAATTCACCAGACGTCGCGGCTACCGTGGGCCGATCGCCACCGTAGAACTCGATCGTGAAATTCTCGAAGGGCCTTACGCCGACTGGCCCGATGGCGTCAAACGGGCGCTGCAGGATTACGGGAATCCCGGCGGCTTGTCCGTGGCCCTGGTCACTCGCCTGAATGAAGACAACAGTGCCGATATCGTATTGCAGGACGGCACCGCAACGAAGCTCGAGTGGTATAGCATGTCCTGGGCGAGGCCATACATCGATCGTGAAACGATTGGGCCCGCGCCGGAAGTGGTTGCCCACGTCCTGGCGCCGGGACACATTATATATGTGATGCCGATAACGATCGGTGGATGGGCACTCGCGCAGATACCGCATGCACAGTCTGGGCTGGTATCCCTGGATCCGCTCGACGGGGCCATAACTGCGCTGGCCGGCGGTTTCGATTTCTCCTTGAGCAAGTTCAACCGCGTTACCCAGGCGAGACGGCAACCCGGTTCCTCGTTCAAGCCGTTCATCTACTCGGCGGCGCTCGAGTCCGGCAACACGCTGGCGACTGTCGTACTCGATGCGCCGGTCGTCATCAATTCCGCTGCGCTCGAACGACTGTGGCGCCCGGTTAATTACAGCGGCAAGTTCTATGGTGAACAGCGGGTCCGCGAAGCGATGGTTCGCTCGATGAACCTCGCCTCGGTTCGCCTCCTCCTGAACAACACCGGGGTTGGAAATGCGGTCCGCCATCTCGCTCCGTTCGGCTTTCCCGACGATGCCCTGATCCGCAACGGGTCCCTGGCACTGGGCGGCGGTACCGCATCGCCACTGGACATGGCGCAGGCATATGCGGCGTTTGCCAATGGCGGCTATGCCGTAAAACCCTACATCATCGACTCGATCATCGGACCGAACGAAGAAATCCTGTATCGCGCCGCACCGTACGTCGTTTGCCCGAAATGCGAGCCTGCAGAGGACGAAGCAGACATCGCCGCCCTGCCGCAGCCCCTGTACCCGGTTGCGCCCATGGATGATGCAAGCGGCACGGTCGAGGACGCCGAAGCAGCCGTTGAAGAATTCATTTTTGATCGAGATCCCGAAGGCGCGTTCTCGCTCGAGCAGATGGCGGAAATGGGTGAGGCTTATCAGCCGGACGCGACGCTCGCACCCGAGTTATACGCAGATGTGAATCTTGCCGAGAGAATTATCAGCCCGCAAAACGCATTCCTGATCCAGGACGCGATGCGGGATGTGATCCGTCGCGGCACCGGCGTGCGCGCGCGGGTCCTCGGGCGCCGCGATTTATCCGGGAAGACAGGCACATCGAATGACCGTCGCGATGCCTGGTTCGCGGGCTTCAATTCCAAGATCGTCGGCGTCGTCTGGGTCGGCTACGACGACGATCTGCCGCTGGGTCCGCGCGAAGAGGGCTCGCGAACGGCGCTGCCGGTCTGGATTGAATTCATGAAAATTGCCTTGCAGAACATGCCCGAGGAACAGATGGACATGCCCGAGGGCATCGTCACCGTGCGTATCTCCAAAACCACGGGTTGCCCGGCCAGTGCCGCACATCCGTTCGAAGACGTGATGTTTGAGCATTTCCAAGAGGGATCTGTGCCGGAGTGCGAGGCAATAGACGAACAACTCGACATATTCAATACTGCAGAGGATCCTCAAAAATCCGAGACCCTGTTTTAGGTCCCGGGACATTGTTGAACAACATGGCCAAGCGGCAAGCACATAACGGCGACCGCGCGAGAACCGTGCTCGCGCAGGAAGCCGCCCGCATCATCGTCGAGCAGGGCATCGAAGACTATCGTGTTGCCAAACTGAAGGCCGCCGAACGGCTAGGCATGAACTCGCGTGGCTCGTTGCCGGGGAATGCCGAGATCGAGAAAGCAGTCAGCGAACACCTGCAGCTATTCGGCAGGGAATCGCACCTTGACCTGCTGCGGGGCCTGCGACGCGCCGCCCTGTCGGCGATGGAATTGCTGGCGCCATTCACACCGCGGCTGGTCGGGCCGGTGTTGCACGGCACTGCCCGTGCGAATTCTGCGGTCAACCTGCACGTCTTTGCCGACAACGCAGAGACCGTCGCCGTTCGGCTAGAGGAAAATTCAATACATTACCGGCCGTTCGAGCGCCGCCTGAAAAGCCGCAGGGATCGAGCCGAAACTTTTGCCGCGTTCCGATTCATGCAGGGCGAGTCTGCTATCGAGGCGACCGTATTTCCGATAGACGGCGTTCGCCAGGCCCCGATCAGCCCGGTCGACGGCAAACCGATGCGGCGCGCGGACAAGAACGCGATTCTGCGATTACTGCAAGAATAGCGGCACACAGTCGGGATTATTCCCCGAGTCCTCCCCCGCGTCCGACCCCTATTTCCGTTTTTTGACCGGCACGTAGTCGCGTTGCGCCGAACCCGTGTACAGCTGTCGCGGCCTGCTGATCCGCCCGTTCGGGTCGGTGATCATCTCCCGCCAGTGCGCGACCCAGCCGACCGTCCTGCCAATGGCGAACATGACGGTGAACATGGATGTCGGTATACCGAGGGCCCGGTAGATGATGCCGGAATAGAAATCGACGTTCGGATACAGGTTCTTTTGGATGAAGTAGTCGTCCTTCAGGGCAATTTCCTCGAGCCGCAGCGCCAGCTCGAAAAGCGGCGAATCCTCCTGTCCGTTTTGCTTCAGAACCTTGTGGCACATATCGCGAATGATCGTCGCGCGCGGGTCGAAATTCTTGTACACGCGGTGCCCGAAGCCCATCAGTCTGAACGGGTCGTCTTTATCCTTGGCCTTTTCGATGTATTTCGGAATGTTCTTGACGTCGCCTATCTGCTCGAGCATGCGTAACACGGCTTCGTTCGCGCCACCGTGTGCGGGTCCCCAAAGCGCCGATATGCCTGCAGCTATGGCTGAATACGGATTGGCGCCCGAACTGCCCGCCATGCGTACCGTCGATGTCGAACAGTTCTGTTCATGGTCGGCATGCAGAATAAAGAGCAGATCGAGCGCCTCGGCGGCAACCTGGTTGATTTCATACGACTCTGCCGGCACCGCGAACAGCATGTGCAGCAGATTCTCCGAGTATTCCAGGTCATTACGCGGATACATGAACGGCTGCCCCACGCTCAGTTTGTAGGCCGCGGCAGCGATCGTCGGCAGCTTGGCAATAATGCGGTGGGTGAACACTTCCCGCGCATACGAATCGTGAATATTCATCGTGTCGTGGTAATAGGCCGACATGGAGCCGACTACCGCGGACAACACCGCCATCGGATGCGCGTCGTAGCGGAAGCCGTTGAAAAAACGCAGCATGCCCTCGTTGAGCATCGTGTGCCTGCGAATAGAGAGAGTAAAGGATTCGAGTTGCTCGGTCGTAGGCAATTCGCCATATAGCAGCAGATAGGCGACCTCGATGAAATTGGAGTGTTCCGCCAGCTGCTCCACCGGGTAGCCGCGGTACATGAGTACGCCTTTCTCGCCGTCGATGAACGTGATGTCGCTGGCACAACTGCCGGTTGCGACGAACCCGGGATCGTAAGTAAATACCTTTTGGTCCTGGTAAAGCCTGCTGATGTCGATGACGTCTGGCCCGATTGTTCCCTTGTGGATCGGCAGTTCGCTTGCCGTGCCATCAGGGCTGGTTAGCGTAAATGCATCTTTGCTCATGGAGTCTTCGATCCTTCGCCGGCGGCGAGCCGGCTGTCAAGATTGCCGCATCCTGGCGGCAAGCAACTGTCAAAAATCGATTCTTTCAGGCGCAGACACGCGAAGCTATCGTGGCGAATGCGGATACATCGCCGTGCCTCAGCTATAGACCACGCGTAGTGCGGGCCCGAAGTTGGCGAACGCGAAGAAGCTGCCGCGCGCGCCGGCGGCCTGCAGCGCACGATCGTGCCGGAAGCGGGGGCTTCAAGCAAACGGCGAGAGCGGCGCAATTCCCTTAGCCGATACCGTATTTGCGGCGGAACTTGTCTACCCGGCCGCCCGTATCGACGATTTTCTGCTTGCCCGTGTAGAAGGGATGGCATGAGGAGCAGACTTCGATCATGAGGTCCTCGCCAAGCGTTGAGCGGGTCGTAAATTCGTTGCCGCAGCTGCAGGTAACCTTGATTTCGTTGTAGGCGGGATGAATATCGGCTTTCATTGGGTCGTCCTCAATAGGCGCTGCGGTACAAAAAGGGCGCGTAGGATATAGCGAAGCAACAAAGCCCGCAAGTGCCTGATTCCCGGGGGGGCTGTTTATCCACAATTCCTGTGGATAACTCTGTGGAACAAAATTGAGTGATTGAGCTAAGTGAGTATTTTTAAAGCACGCTTATTAAAATGTCTATTTTATGTCCAATTTTTGAACCTTATATAAATCAACATATTACATATCCTTTTGTACAGCTGGGCTGAATTTCGGCGCTTATTACACGGAAAAAATAGGTATACGTTCCAGTTGTGTATAAAAAGCGACAAGCGCCGTCTCCGGCGCCTGGATCGGGATAGCGCCCGGAGAGCCCGATCAAGTGCAAAAAGTCAGGGCAAAAATCGAGCCTGGAGCTCGTTCAGGAAACGAAATCCGAGTGCTGTCGGCCGCCATACGCCACTGGCGGATTCCTCGATCAGCCCTTCCGCCTTCGCCCTGGCAAGCGGCGCCTCGATAGCGTCCAATTTAAGACCTGTTGTCTCGGAGAAAGCCGCCTCCGAGAACCCCTCACGCAAACGCAGCGCATTCAGCAGGTACTCGAACCCCGCGTCTGCGTCCCGGAGCTGCTCCAGGCACGTTTCCCGCGAGCCCTCATCGAGCATCTGCTCTATATAGCTCCTCGGGTGAGCCGGTTTACGGTAACGCCAGATCACATGGTCCGGGGTCGTGAACTTGCCGTGCACACCGGCACCGACGGCCAGGTAATCACCGAACCTCCAGTAGTTGAGATTGTGCCGGCAGCGATGCCCTTGTTTCGCGAAGGCGGAAACCTCGTATTGCTCGTAGCCTGCTTCGACGAGCCGCGCCTGGCCATGCTCCTGGATTTCCCAGGCAAGCTCATCATCCGGCAAATCTCGCGGTGGCCGGACGTAGAACTCGGTATTCGGCTCGAGCGTGAGCTGATAGTAAGAAACATGCGGCGGCGAAAGTCGGCACAGCCCGGCAATGTCTTCGATCGCCATTTGCAGGTTCTGCCCCGGCAGGGCAAACATGAGATCGACGTTGATGCTCTCAAATCCGGCCGCGCAGGCATCATCGAAGGCGGCGATAATATCCCCCGGCCCATGAATGCGGCCCAGCGCTCGCAGCATGGCCGCATCGAAACTTTGTGCGCCCAGCGATATGCGGTTAACCCCGCTTTCACGAAAACCAGCAAGATCGCCGCGTGCCACGGTGCCAGGATTCACTTCCATCGTTACTTCGCAGTCGTCGGCCAGGACGAGTGCGCTTCTCGCCCCGTCGAGAATCCTGGCGATGTCTGCCACTTCGAACAGGCTGGGTGTGCCGCCGCCCAGGTAGATGCTCGCAATCGTTCTGCCACCCGCACGCGCGGCTTCTGTTGACAGGTCGGCGAGGATGGCTGCGACGTAAGCTGCATAAGGCGTGTTGTCGCTCGCGGCGTGGGAGTTGAAATCGCAATACGGGCACTTGCGAACGCACCAGGGCAGGTGCACGTACAGTGCCAATGGCGGCACGTCGTTTGTCATGGCTTCGCCGGCCGCGTTCCTCAGCACCGGACCGAATCCGTTAACTGCAGCAGCTTCCTGAGCTTGCGAAACGCCTTGCCACGATGACTTACGCGGTTCTTTTCCGCGCGGCTCATTTGTGCCCCGGTTTTGCCCGATTCCGGATCGAGGAATACGGGGTCGTAGCCGAATCCGCCTTCACCCCTTCTTTCGCGCAGGATGCGGCCACGCCATACCGCTTCCACCGCAAGCGGTTCGGCTTTCGAATCGGGAAAGACCAGCACTGCCGCACAGTGAAATCCTGCGCCGCGCTGCTCATCCGGAACACCCGCCATTTCCTCGAGCAACTTGTCGACATTCTGTGCGTCCGTCGCTGCCGCGCCGGCGTAACGCGCCGAGCGTACGCCGGGCCGTCCGTCGAGGGCGTCGACGGCGATGCCGGAATCGTCGGCCATCGCCGGCAAGCCCGAGCTGCTCGCGGCATGGCGTGCTTTTATGAGGGCATTGTCTGCGAACGTGCTGCCGGTCTCTTCCGGAGACTCGATCCCGTATTCTCCTTGCGGCACGACAGAGATATTCGCGTCACGGAAGATTGCCGCGACCTCGCGAATCTTTCCCGGATTGTCGCTCGCGAAAACGAGCTTTGACACGGGCAGAAGCTTCACCGTCCAATCGCAGCGTCTTGTTGTGCGATTATCTCGGGGATTCCCTTGGTCGCGAGTTCGAGCATCGCCTCGAACTCTTCACGATCGAACGCATGGCCTTCCGCTGTTCCCTGCACCTCGATGAAACGACAGGCCTCGTTCATGACGACGTTCATGTCCGTTTCCGCGGCGGAATCCTCATCGTAATCGAGATCCAGTATCGGTGTGCCCTTGTAGATGCCCACGGATACCGCCGCAATATGTCCATGCACGGGATTCTTTTTTATATCCCTGCGCGCACATAAATCATTCATAGCCAGTACCAGGGCGACGTATGCGCCGCTGATCGCTGCCGTCCTCGTGCCACCGTCCGCCTGCAGGACGTCACAATCGAGTGTGACCGTGCGTTCACCCAGCGCTTCCAGGTCCGTTGCCGCGCGTAGCGACCTGCCGATCAGGCGCTGGATCTCCTGTGTGCGTCCGCTCTGGCGTCCGCGCGCCGCCTCCCTTGCCGTGCGGGTATGCGTGGCCCCCGGCAACATCCCGTATTCGCCGGTGACCCAGCCGCTGCCATTGCCGCGCATCCAGTGCGGCACGCGATTCTCGACGCTCGCGGTACACAGCACGCGTGTCTCGCCGAATTCCGCGAGCACGCTGCCGGGAGCGTGTTTCGTGTAATCGGTAATGAATCGCACCGGCCTTATTTCGTCCGGCGCGCGGCCGCTGGGTCGCATAGCTGTCTCTCTTGATTGTTTCAATGCTGGGCCGCTTTCGGCCTTACTCCCCGATCCACTGCAGCACGGTGTCAGTCGTATTGTCGCTGTAGGGTGCGTTCACCGTCAGTGCCTTGAGACTCAGCGCCTTGAGACTCTCCGCCAGGCTCATTTCCCCATTGGTGGCCAGCTCGGCCATTTCCTCGTCGGAGATGCCTGACCAGAGCCCGTCCGTGCAGGCCAGCAACACGTCCCCGGGCTGCAGCGGGATCTTTCGCGTAATGCTCATGTCCGGCACCGGCGAGTCGCCGCCGATGCAACATTCGACAAAGTTTCGCATGGGATGATCCAGCGCTTCTTCCTCCGTTATTGCGCCTTCCTGGATCAACACTTCGACATGGCTGTGATCCCTGGATCGCTTCAGCATTCGTCCGTCGCGCATGTGGTAGATCCTGCTGTCCCCGATGTGTCCCCACCAGCTGCCGTTTTCCTGGACGAGGCAGATCGCGCATGTCGCGCGCGGCCGAAAATCGACGGCCAGGCCAGACCCGATTTTCACAACTTCGTCATGGGCGCGGGCCATCGACTCGTAGAGGAATCCCTGTGGATCGAACAGCGGCAGCTCGGCCGCCATAAACTGGTCCTGCACCGTCTTCAAGCCGATCTCGGCGGCCTGGGCGCCGTTCTCGTGGCCTCCCATGCCGTCGAATACGAGCATGATCCCGGCCTCGTCAGCGACGACAATCGCCGCCCGGTCCTGGTTGTCCTCGCGGTCACCCAGCGCAGACACTTTTGCATACTCGATTTTCATTTCCGTCTATCGATGACTAATACCGGGGTCTGCGTGGTAGAAATATCCGTAGCGAGAAAGTGCCACAGGGAGTACAGTTTTTCGATCTTTTGAGGCGCATAGTAGTTCTACGTAACGAAAAAGATCGGAAAAATGGACCGCTATGGTGCTTTCGCAGTAGGAATACTTTCTACCACGCAGACCCCTAGCCGGCGTGGATCGGCCAGCTTAGAATAATTGGCCTGTATTTGCCCGCTTTCACACTCGTTTAGCCCCTAAGTATGGCGCTAATCTCAGGAATTTGTCCGCAATCGATGCACATTTCGGCCTTCTGACGCAAAAAAAATCCAAGGAGAGGTTTGCAATGTTAAACAGTATGACGGGATTCGCCCGGGAGGCGGTCGATTTGCCATTCGGCACCCTGACCTGCGAATTGCGCGCCGTAAATCACCGCTATCTGGACGTCCAGTTCCGGCTGCCCGAAGAGCTCCGGCCACGGGAAATCGAGCTTCGCCGGCAGGTCGGCGAAGTCGTCAAACGCGGCAAAGTCGAATGCTCCCTGCACCTGCGACGTGCCATTGCCGACAACGAGGAACTCAAACTCAATCGGGAACTGGTACAGCAGCTGGGCGCGCGAGCGCTCGAACTATCCGAGCTGCTGCCGGCGACGCATCCCGTGAATCCGGTCGATGTGCTGCGCTGGCCGGGCGTCGTGCAGGAACCGGATATCGACACTGAACCCCTGTTCTCCGCCAGCATCGACCTGCTTGCCGCCACCCTGGCCGAGCTCAATGAGATGCGTGCGAACGAAGGCGGACGCATCCTGGACATTCTCGAATCGCGCTGTGCCGAAATCCTCGAAATCGCTGCCCGGGTTCGGCAACGCATGCCGCAAGTGCTGGAGGCTGTTCGCAGCAAACAGCGTGAGCGCATCCAAAGCCTCAATATCGACGCGGATCCGGCGCGGCTGGAAACGGAACTCGCGTTGATCGCGCAGAAACTGGATGTAGAAGAGGAGCTTGACCGCCTCGTCAGTCACGTCAGCGAGACTCGCAGTGTACTCGCGAAATCAGAACCGGTTGGGCGGCGTCTCGACTTCCTGATGCAGGAACTCAATCGTGAGGCCAATACGCTGGGTGCAAAATCCGCGGACACTGAAACCACCAAGGCCGCAGTAGATCTGAAAGTGCTCATCGAGCAGATGCGCGAGCAAGTACAGAATGTCGAGTAGTCCGGCCAGGCTGTTTGTGATCGCTGCGCCTTCAGGGGCTGGCAAGACCACGCTGGTCAAATCGCTGCTGCAACGGAATCCGCGGCTTCGATTCTCGGTCTCTTTTACGACACGCGAGAAGCGCAACACGGAAGTTGAGGGCCGAGATTATTTTTTCGTCGACGAGGCCCACTTTCTGCAACTGAAAAAAGCGGGTGAGTTACTCGAATCGGCGCTGGTATTCGGCAACCACTACGGCACCGGGCGGCAGCAGGTCGAACAGCATCTCGCGCAAGGCAATCACGTCATTCTGGAGATTGACTGGCAGGGCGCGCAGCAGGTACGTGAATCGATGCCCGAGTGTGTCAGCATATTCATCCTGCCGCCCAGCCGCGCAGAACTCGAGCGGCGACTGCGGGACCGGCGTACCGACAGCGACTCTGTCATCGCGCGCCGCCTGGACGAGGCCCGCGGCGACATGACTCACTGGCACGAATTCGACTTTGTCATCGTCAACGACGAGCTGGATACCGCCGTCAGTGAACTCGAGGCGATCGTCGGCGGAAGGGGTGAGGCCTGTGCGACCGCCAACCCTGTGCTGCGCAAAAAGCTTGAACAAATTCTGGTCTAAATTGCAGAAAATGGGATAAACTGGCGGGTCTTGGTTATCAAAAGGTCCACCGGACCGCCCGCGTATCGAAACGCATATCCTTGGGAGTTAGGAGTTCATGGCCAGAATTACGGTCGAGGATTGTCTGGAGAACATAGACAATATTTTTGAGATGGTGCTGGTAGCCACCAAGCGCGCCAGGCGTATCGCACACGGCGCCGAGCCGCTCGTCGAATGGGAAAACGACAAACCGACAGTCGTCGCGCTGCGTGAAATTGCCGAGGGCCATATCACGCCTGCGATTCTCGAAGAAGTGGAGACACCGCCCAGCGAAGAATTCCTGCAGCCCGAATCAGTCGAAGAGATCATGCCGATACGTGGTATCTCTATCGGCGACTGAACTATCGACATTTGTTGCGGGCCCGTGCCAGCCGATCGATGTACTAGAGATCAATCTGCACTGTCCAATCATGTTCTAATGACGTCATAGGCAGATTGGGTCATGGATTACGCCGCAACCATTCTTTCCAAAATTCCCGGCACCTCGTCCAAACTCGACCGGGGCTTAAAACACCTTATCGAGACACTCGAGTCATACATGCCTGCCGGCCAGGTCGAGCAGGTCATGCAGGCATACGAGTTCGGTGCGACTGCCCACAGCGGACAGACGCGCCGCTCCGGAGACCCGTTCATATCTCACCCGCTGGCGGTCGCACAGATTCTCGCCGACATGCACATGGATTCACAGGCCATCGCGGCCGCGATTCTGCACGACGTCATCGAAGACACCGAAACGTCGATGGCCGAACTGGAAGAAAAGTTCGGCAGCGAGATCGCATCGCTGGTAGACGGTGTCAGCAAACTCGATCAGATGCACTTCACCAGCCGTGCCGAAGCGCAGGCAGAAAGTTTTCGCAAGATGATGCTCGCGATGATCGAGGACATAAGGGTCATCCTGGTCAAGCTCGCCGATCGCCTGCACAACATGAAGACGATGGATTCCATGCCTGTCGAGAAGCAGGCCCGCATTGCGCGCGAAACGCTGGAGATTTACGCGCCGATCGCCAACCGCCTCGGCATCAATCACCTGAAAGTGGATCTCGAGGACCTGGGTTTCCGCTACCTGTATCCGTTTCGTTACGCCGTGCTCGAGCGGGCTCTGAGACGGAGCAAGGGTTCCCAGCGGCAGATTGTCAAGAAAATTTCCGAGCGCTTCATGCAGACGATGGAAGCGGAAGGCATCAAGGGCGAGGTCATCGGGCGCGAGAAGCATCTTTACAGCATTTATAAAAAGATGGCCGAGAAGAAGCGCCTGCTCAGCGATATCGTCGATGTTTACGGCTTTCGCATCATCGTCGACGACGTCAATACCTGTTACCAGTTGCTGGGCCTCGTGCACAGCCTTTACAAACCCATGCCGGGACGCTTCAAGGATTACATCGCCATCCCGCGGCTGAACGGCTACCAGTCACTGCATACGACGCTGTTCGGCCCCAAAGGCCTGCCGCTAGAGGTGCAGATTCGCACGACCGAGATGAATCGCGTCGCCGAGGCAGGGGTTGCAGCCCACTGGCAATACAAAGCCGAAGACAAATCCACCGCTACGCCGCAGCGCCGTGCGCGCGAATGGCTCACGCACCTGGAGGAGATTCAGGAGACCGGCACCTCGGAAGAATTCCTGGAAAGCGTCAAAGTCGACCTGTTCCCGGACAAGATTTACGTATTCACGCCGAACGGTGACATCATGCCCTTGCCGAAGGGTGCCACCACCGTGGATTTCGCGTATGCAGTGCATACCGATATCGGCAACCGCTGTGTTGCGGCAAAGATCGACAGGAATCTGGTACCGCTCCGGACCACGCTGCAAAACAGTCAGACGGTCGAGATCATCACGGCACGCGGCGCCAAACCGAATCCCAACTGGGTTACCTTCGTGAGGACTGCGAAAGCGCGCTCCGCGATTCGCCAGTACATGAAGAAAATGCGCACCAGCGAGTCCGTCGACCTCGGCAAGCGGCTCCTGGATCGCTCTCTCAAGGACCTCAATTCATCACTCAGAAAAGTCGGCAAGGTTCGCATGCGCGAGGCGCTGGACGAACTCGGGCTGCAAGACACCAACAAACTGTTCGAGCAACTCGGCCTCGGCGAACGGCTGGCGCCGCTGACCGCGCGCTTTCTGATCGGCATGCCGGATGAAGATACTGAGCCGGAAGCAGCGAGTCTTGTAATCGCGGGTACCGAAGGTGTCGTCGTCGGGTATGCGAAGTGCTGCTATCCAATCCCCGGTGACGACGTGATGGGTTATCTGAGCTCGGGCCGCGGTGTGGTCATCCATCGCAACTCCTGCGGCAACCTCATCAATTTTCGCAAGCAGCCGGAGAAGTGGATTTCCGTAAGCTGGGAAAAAGACATCGATCGTGATTTCATCAGCCAGATCCAGGTGGAAGCCCTGAACAAGACCGGCGTACTCGCCGAGGTCGCGGCGATGATCGCGGACTCGGATTCGAATATCGAACAGGTTTCTGTCATCGACCGCTACGAAGACGGAACTGTGCTTACTTTCTCCTTGCAGGTCAAAGACCGGGTACATCTTGCCCGCATCATGCGAAACATCAGAAAAATGCCGAACGTCCTGCGCGTCTCGCGCGACAGCACGAAGTCGAACCGGAGCAACCCTTGAACAAGACGGCAATCCACACCGACCATGCGCCAGCCGCCATCGGCAGCTATTCACAAGCAATCCGGGTCGAAAACCTGGTGTTCCTGTCCGGCCAGATTCCGCTCGACCCGTCGACGATGGAAATTGTCGATGGTGATTTCGAAGCGCGGGCGCGACAAGTTTTCGACAATCTCAAGGTTGTTGCCGAGGCAGCCGGTGGCTCTCTCGATCATATCGTTAAGCTCACCGTGTACCTCACTGACCTTGACAATTTCGCAGCCGTCAATGCCGTCATGGGCGAATATTTCGCAGAGCCGTATCCGGCGCGCGCGGCCCTTGGCGTGGCAGCACTGCCGAAGGGTGCCGACGTTGAGGCCGAGGCGATACTGGCTTTGTAGAACCTATCGCAACATCTCGCAGGGACGCACAGCGCTTTCTGCGGGATGGCATGCGACATGCGGCGCATGGGGGATGTTGAGATAGGTTCTCGGGTGCGGCAGAGCGAAGCGAATCTTTCCAGTCCCCTGACTGTACTTCGCGGCGTCGGTCCGGCGCTCAGCGACAAGCTCGATCGCCTGAACCTGCAGCGCGTCGAGGACCTGCTGTTCCTGCTGCCTTTGCGCTACGAAGATCGCACGACCCTGCACAAGATAGGCTCCGTGCAACCCGGCATGCGCTGCCTCGTTAGCGGCGAGGTGCTGCTGGCGGAAACCGTTTATCGCGGACGGCGCAGCCTGCTGGTAAGAATTGGTGACGGCAGCGGCCAGATTACGCTGCGCTTCTTTTATTTTTCGCGCCAGCAGCAATCGCAGTTCCGGAGTGGCGCGGTAGTCACTGCATTCGGCGATGTCAGGCCGGGACCGGTCGGCTACGAGATGGTACACCCCGAGTACCGGGTGCTGCGGCCCGAGCAGAGGGTGCAGGTCAGTGACACGCTGACACCGGTCTATCCGGCAACGGAAGGCGTGCAACAGGGGCGCCTCAGAAACCTCGTCGGCCAGGCTCTCGAGCTGATGCGCAAGGCGCCGCCGGAAGAGCTTCTGCCGGCATCCGTGCGCGACAAATACGGCATGCCTTCCCTGGTCGAGGCGCTTTCCTATCTGCACCAACCGCCGCCTGAAGCCGACCTCGCAAACATCGAGGCAGGCAAACATCCCTGCCAGACGCGACTGTGTTTCGAGGAACTGCTGGCTCACTACATGAGCTTGAGGAACCTGCGCAACCTCGCAAAAAAGGCGAGTGCGGTTGCGCTGCTCGAAGGAAAGGACACCGTCGACAAGTTCCTCTCGGAACTTCCCTTCACGCTGACTGATGCACAGAGACGCGTCATCGGAGAAATAGCGGCCGATCTCGAGACACCGCATCCGATGATGCGACTGATCCAGGGTGACGTCGGTTCCGGCAAGACGGTCGTGGCCGCGGCTGCATGTCTCAGAGCGATGGCTTGCGGTGTGCAGGCGGCGGTAATGGCGCCAACCGAATTGCTGGCGGAACAGCACTGGCAGAATTTTTGTGGCTGGTTTCGCGATTCGGGTTTCGAGCTCTCCTGGCTTAGCGGAAGTCAGCGCCAGCCGGAACGGCGCGCATCGCTGGAAGCGATCGAAAGCGGTTCCGCAAGCCTGGTCATCGGCACGCACGCCCTGTTCCAGGAGGGCGTGACCTTCGATCATCTTGCGCTGGTCGTCATCGATGAACAGCACCGCTTCGGCGTTCATCAGCGCATGGCATTGCGCGACAAGGGCGTGGCCGGCGGTGAACACCCGCACCAGCTGGTCATGACGGCCACGCCGATCCCGCGGACGCTGGCAATGGCCGCATACGCGGATCTCGATGTTTCTATCATTGACGAGTTGCCTCCGGGGCGCCGGGCAGTGCAAACCATCGCACTGCCGGACACGCGTCGTGCGGAAGTCGTCGAGCGCGTGCGCGGCGCATGCGAGAAAGGACACCAGGCCTACTGGGTGTGCCCACTGATCGGAGAATCCGATGTGCTCGATTATGAAACTGCCGAGGCAAGTTTCGATATGCTGCGGGAAACTCTCGCTCCGCTCAAAGTCGGGCTCGTCCATGGCCGCTTGAAACCAGCGGCCAAGGAAAAAATCATGCGCGCTTTCAAGGACGGGGAAATCGACGTACTGGTCGCGACCACAGTTATCGAAGTCGGCGTCGATGTGCCGAATGCAAGCCTGATGATCATCGAGAACACCGAGCGCATGGGCCTCTCGCAATTACATCAGCTACGTGGACGGGTCGGCCGCGGTGCGGCGCAAAGTCATTGCGTCATGCTGTATCGCCAGCCACTTGGCCAGATGGCCCGCAGCAGGCTTTCGGTATTGCGCGAGACCAACGATGGTTTTGTGGTTGCACAAAGAGACCTCGAGTTGCGCGGCCCGGGCGAACTGCTGGGCACGCGGCAAACCGGGCTGCCGGAGTATCGAATCGCCGACCTGGTTCGGGATGCCGCGCTAATGCCGAAAGTCCAGGCGAGCGCAGAGACCATGCAGCGTGATAACCCCGCCGCTGCGCAGGCGATCATCCGCCGCTGGCTCGGCGACGCGTATCAATACGGCAAAGTCTGAGATAGGCCGGCGCCACCATTGTCTGTGTGTCTTTGGTGCGAAATAGCAGTCTCAGATCTTCTCGACATCTAAAGCAGACAAAGACACACAGACAATACTGCCGCCGTCCTCTTCCGCTGCACAATCTGGTATTTTTCGCTGCGGAGAGCGAATGATCAGTCGTGGATAAGCTGGCAAACAAGAAAACGCAGGCGCGAGTCGGGCCCGGCTTCATAAAGCAGCTGCAGAATTACGTCCAGCTAATGCGTCTCGACAAGCCGATCGGCATATGGCTGCTCCTGTGGCCGACCCTTTGGGCATTATGGCTCGCGGGCGAGGGTCATCCCGACGCTGGTATTTTTTTCGTATTCCTGTTCGGCGTCATCATCATGCGATCCGCGGGCTGCGTCCTTAACGATTTCGCCGACCGTAACTTCGATCCCTATGTGGAAAGAACCAGGACCCGCCCCATCGCGTCCGGCGCGGTCGCGCCAATGGAGGCCCTGACGCTGTTTGTCGCTCTCGCCCTGATCGCTATCGGGCTGGCAGCCATGCTCAATCGACTGGCGCAGCTGCTCGCCATTGTCGGCGCCGGTCTGACCATCGTGTATCCCTTTATAAAGCGATTCCTCTCGATTCCGCAGTTTGTCCTCGGCGCAGCCTTCGGCTGGGCAGTACCAATGGCATTTGCGGCACAAACCGGAGAGACCCCGCAACTCGCCTGGCTGATCTTCGGCACCGCGATTATCTGGGCCGTTATCTACGACACTTTCTATGCCATGGCCGATCGCGAAGACGATCTCAAGATCGGCGTCAAGTCGACCGCGATTCTTTTCGGTGACGCCGACCTGTTCGTAATCGGCGGCCTGCAGGCCCTCATGCTCGCTGCACTGATTTTCATCGGCAACATGGCAGAGCTGGGTTTTTCCTATTACGCGTCCGTCTTGGTTGCCGCGATCCTGATGGGCTGGCACCAGTGGGTCGCCAGGGACCGGCAGCCGGCTGCCTGCTTCAAGGTATTCCTGCACAATCATTTCATCGGCATGATCGTGTTTATCGGCATAGTGCTGCATTACACGTTCAATCCAGTCGCACCGGCGTGAGCACGCGCCACCGCCAGCACGCCGACGGATTTTGCGCCGGCCCGAATCAATTCGCTCGCCAGCTGCGAACAGGTCTCGCCCGTGGTAATTACATCGTCGACGATCAGCGGATGCTCGCTCTGCAATTTTCCCGAGACTGCAAACGCGTTTTGCATGTTTGTTCTGCGTTCGGCTGCGTTCAAACCGGTCTGTGCGGCAGTCGCCCGGGTGCGTGCAACCCGGGTAAGGATCGGCAGTCCGGTGCGTTTGGCCAGGGGGCGGCATAGTTCCGCGGCCTGATTGAAGCCTCGCGTCATTTGCCGCCAGCGGTGCAGGGGGACCGGCAACAGCGCATCGACGTGGCTGAATTCGTTTTCCAGTGTTTCAAGTAACAGTGCCGCGAATGCGGGCACGTACCAGAGTTGCCGCCGGAATTTGATCGCCTTCAATACGGCGTCGACCGGAAAATCATACATCAGGGGTGCGCGGGCCTTTGCGAAGGCCGGCCTCGTTGCCTGGCACGCCCCGCACAGGAGGCCGGCAGCTTGTCCGCCCCGCATGGTCTGGCCGCAACATTCACAGAATGTTTCGTTCCACGGCAGGATCTGCCGGCATTGCGCGCAGATTCGCCCGTATTCGGCGGTTTCATTGCAAAGTACACAAGCGCGGCCGATGTTGTACAGATACCTGCCGTTTCGAATCTTCTCTCGCCAACTCACGCCATCGCAGTCTGCGCCGGTGGCCTGGCAGGATCAGCTGGCGAATTTGTTCTTTTTGCCAGCAATGTCGCTTTGACCATATGCTTCGCTACATGGTCAGTCCCGATCAATCGGTAGTATTTCTCGATGTGCAGCGAAGATTCGACCGCGCTGCTAGCGGCTTCAACGATGCGGATTTCGTGCATCGCCGGACTTTCGACGCATTGCTCGAGCGCCTCGCACCGGTCGTGCTGAAGCCCCGGTATATCCTCGATCTCGGATGCGCGACCGGGGCCGGGAGCAAGCAACTCGCTCGGCGTTTTCGTCCCGGCCGCGTCATCGGTCTCGACGCTTCATATTCAATGTCACGACTGGCAGCAGACGGACGTTCATTCTTTTACCGGCCGCGCATCGTGCAGGCCGACGCATGCCGTATCCCGTTCAGGGACGGCAGCATCGATCTGGTATTCGCGAACATGCTGCT
>JBFFKF010000047.1:0-18740 GCA_041555515.1 Woeseiaceae bacterium | reverse complement strand
TTGCCGGCTTGCGCGCGGTCGCCGTTGCCGTCCGCGTTGCTGCGCTGCCCGCCGGCGGCGTCAGGCGAATGACCTGCCCCGGATAGATCAGTGAACCGTCGCCGAGCCTGTTCCAGCGCGCCAGGTCGCGGTGATCCTTGCCGTAGCGCCAGGCGATCGTGAACAGCGTTTCCCCGGAACGCACGATATGCTGGTCCGGCGGCGGCTGATCCCAGAGCGGTGACGGACCGCATGCGGTCAGCAGCCATGCTGTCGCCAGCGACAGCGCGATACGCCTAGTGCTCGATCCACACATAGCCGACCGCAATTGCCAGCAGCACGACAGCCCAGCCGATTCGCTCGATATAAGTTCGCAGCATCGTCTCCATGCGCTCGCCACCGGCCACGATGAAGCCCGCGACGAGGAAAAATCGCGCGCCCCGGCCGACGAGCGAGGCCAGCACGAAGCCGGGAAAGTTCAGCACTGCGACCCCCGCAGATATGGTGAAAATCTTGTAGGGTATCGGCGAGAAGCCGGCAACGAACACTGCCAGGATGCCCCAGTCATCGAACCATTGTTTGCCGCGCAAGTAGGCCGGCCAGTAGCCCATCGAGCGCAGCCATGGCTCTACCGCCTCGAACAGGAAATAGCCGATGGCATAGCCGAGGATGCCGCCCAGGAGCGACGTCAGGGTCGTGATGGTCGCGAAGCGCCACGCCTTGGCGCGTTCGGCAAGGCACATCGGCGCCAGCATGACATCCGGTGGGATCGGGAAAAACGAAGACTCCGCGAAACTCATGGCGCCGAGATAACGTTCTGCGTGCGGATGCGCCGACCAGCCCAGGACGCGCTCATACAATGGCCCGAATAATCGCATCGCTAGGTATGTCCCCGACAGCCAGAATTGAGTCGAAGTTGCAGAAGCTGTCTCCGTAATATGCATGGTCGCGAAGCCGCCTTTGCGGGATGGGCTGCGCGGCACGAGGAGCGCCGCGTGGTTGTTCCACTCAAGCGACGAGTAACAAAGCAGACCGCCCGCAAAGGCGCTTCCCATCCGGGTTTCGCGCCACTGACCCAGCTGCTTTGTTGCGCACCTTGCGAATGACCATTGGCATTCGACGCGGCACGCGCCGCGCATCTGGGGCCAGTGGCCGCAGAAACGCGATCCATGGATATTGCGGAGACAGCTTCTTTATAGAACATTTTGATTTGCTTGTTATTTTCCTTTAACAAGCGGAACAAAACTCACACCACCGAGTGTGACCTGCTCGTAATGGTCGTCGAGCCTTTGCAGCATGATCAGCTGCTGCGAACCGGCACGCCCGACCGGCATCACCAGCCTGCCACCCGGTGCGAGTTGTTCGAGCAGCCTCTGCGGTACCTCGGGCGCTGCGGCGGCGACGAGAATCGCGTCGTAGGGTGCGTATTTCGGCCAGCCCTCCCAGCCATCGCCGAGGCGATATCTGACGTTATAGATGTCCAGCTGACGCAGGCGTTGTTTGGTCTTTCGCAATAATTCGGGTATGCGCTCGACCGTGTAGACCTCCTTGACCAGGGGCGCCAGCACGGCCGTCTGGTAACCGCAGCCGGTACCGATCTCCAGTGCTTTTTCGCCCCTGAAGTCCTCGAGCAACGCTTCGGTCATTTTTGCGACCACGTATGGCTGGCTGATCGTCTGGCTGTGACCGATCGGCAGGGCGGTGTCCTCGTATGCGCGGCTCGCCAGCGCCTCGTCTACGAACAGGTGCCGCGGGACATTACGGATTCTCTCCAGCACCGCGTCGCTGCGGATGCCGTGGCTCCTCAGGCGGTTGACCAGGCGGTCGCGCGTGCGCGCGGACGTCATGCCGATTCCCTGGATACTGTCCGTGCCCTGCATCATGACGCGAGCCATTTCTCGAGCTGCGGCAGGGACTCGTGTCGCGTCAGGTCGACCTTGAGCGGCGTCACGGCGACGGCGCCGCGCTCCACTGCGTAGAAATCCGTTCCCGGCCCGGCATCCTGGCCCGGGCCCGCCGGCCCGATCCAGTAGATCGTGCGGCCCTGCGGGTCCTTGTTCTTGACCAGCGCTTCCGAGCGGTGCCGAAAACCGAGCCGGGTCACCTCGACTCCCTGGAGTTCGTCGAACGGCAGGTCGGGCACATTCACATTGAGTATGACGTCGCCCGGCAGCGGGTTTTCCCGCAATCGCTGCACCAGGTCGCGCGCCACCCGGGCGGCCGCTGCGAAATTCTTGCCGTGCGGGCCAACGACGAGCGACACCGCGATTGCCGGCAGGCCGAGAAAGCGTCCCTCCATCGCGGCCGCGACCGTGCCTGAATAGATGACGTCGTCGCCCAGGTTGGCGCCATGATTGACACCCGCGACCACAAGGTCGGGTTCCTCGTCGAGGTAGCCGGACAACGCGAGGTGCACGCAGTCGGAGGGCGTGCCATTGACGAAGTACCGGTCTTTATCGACCTGGTACACGCGTAACGGGGAATGCAGGGTCAGCGAGTTGCTGGCCCCGGAATGATTGCGGTCCGGCGCCATCAGGATGACATCCGCGATCTCGGACAGCGCGTCTGCGAGGGCATTGATGCCCCTTGCCATGTAGCCATCGTCGTTACTGACCAGGATTTTCACTTCTGCTTGGTCTTCCCGTCAGTAAAACGACCGCGTCGCTGTGCATCTGCATTGGCCATGAAAGTGGCGCTCACTATACTCAATGTTTTCGCCATGCCATAGCACTATTGCCGGTATTTCATATGAGCCGAAAGAAAGACCCGGAAAGCGCCCACGACGACGACCCAGGCCTGTTCCGCCGCATGATGCGGGATGCCAAACCGTTACAGCACGCGGAGAAAGTACCCGAGCATCGGCCGAGAATCAGCGCGCGAGCGCGATTCAGACGCCGTGACGAGCGCGCAGCGCTGCGGGAAAGTCTCGAAGCCGATATCGAAACAGCAGAGGAAGGCGCTGGCGAGAGCCTGCACTTTCATCGACCCTCGGTCGGTCGGCGCACCATGCGCAAGCTCGCGCGGGGCAACTTCAGCGTGCAGGACGAGATAGACCTGCATGGCCTGACCGTGCCGGAAGCAAAGGATGCGCTGCAGAAATTTATCGGAGAATGCGAAGCGCGCAGCTATACCTGTGTCCGCGTGGTGCACGGCAAGGGGCTGGGATCGGGCGACCGCGGACCGGTCTTGAAGGGCAAGGTCAACAAGTGGCTGCAGCAGTGGGAGTCGGTGCTGGCCTTTGTCTCGGCAAGACAGGTCGACGGTGGCACCGGCGCCATCTATGTGCTACTCAGGAAAAAAGGAGGCAGACGATGAGCGTCAAACGTCTCTGGCACGGCTGGACCACGCCGCAGAATGCCGCGACCTACGAGCAGCTGCTTTATGACGAGATATTCCCCTCCATCGAAGCGAAACAAATCCCCGGCTACCGCAGTATCGAGCTCTGGCGACGCGAACTCGAAGGCGAAGTCGAGTTCGTCACCGTCATGACCTTCGATAGCATGCGCAACCTGATCGACTTCCAGGGCGAGGACTACCAGCGCGCATACGTGCCGGATGCCGCCCAGAAAGTTCTGCAACGCTGGGATCAAACGTCGAGTCATTACGAGACCCGGCAAAAGCGGGATTATCGGTGAAGCGCGAAACGCTTGATATTTTCTTTTCGCGCCTGGTGCCGAGAGGGATGTGAGATGAAAAAGCTCGATTTGTCAGGCTGGGCGGCAATCGCCGAGATTGTTGCTACCGTCGCTGTTGTTGTTTCTCTGCTCCTCGTGGCTTACAGCATCAAGCGGAATACGGAGGAAATGGAAACCTCAAATTCGAACTTCTTGTATCAGCTTGACGAGCGGGTCACTGGCGATTTGTCTCGAGAGCCCGCACTGGCGGCGCTGTACGTTAAAGTGGCACGAGGAGATTCTCTCTCCGACGTAGAGAAGTTTCAGTATATGCATGTGCAACATCGTTATTTGACTGTTTGGGAAATTGCCTGGACGCAATACAGGAGCGAATCTCTCGCTGCCATCGATTGGCTCGATTGGGACCGATACCTGTCGCATTACATGACAGGCACTCTGCCTGCAGAATGGTGGGCTGAAATCCGTTCTAACTATAAACCCGAGTTTGCGGAACACGTAGACAGCAAATACGCCCAACAATAGCTCTGCACAGGAATCAGTGTCGATGTACGCTTTGGGCCACTGGCGGAGATTCGCGGTTGATCAGGAAACCTCCGACTTGTGCGGCTTGTTTAGTGCTTGCTGAGGGGAAAGCGCCCGGCCAACTTTCAGGTCAATAATCTCCGCGGCATGAGCGAAGGATGCACTCACCGAAACACATAGGCCGCCCCTGCGTTAAGTAAGTCGTTATTTGCCTCATCGCCGTTCACACCGGTTGCCGCACTACCTTCACCAATGGCACCCATCGCCAGCGTGTTGCCATCACTCGACAGGGCCACGCTCTGGCCGAGTAAATCTTCTGCATCGGTATTGGATGCCTTGACATAGGCCTGCTGCGTCCAGACACCTCCTGTGTCACGGGTGAAGACATATATCGCCCCGGCGAATCTTGCATTGTTATCAGCCTGATCGCCGTTCACCCCGATGGCGGCACTATCTTCGCGGTGAGCGCCCACTGCCAGCGTGTTGCCATCAGCTGACAAGGCCGCGCTGCCGCCGAAGAAATCGTCTGCATCGGTATTGGATGCCTTGACATAGGCCTGCTGCGTCCAGACACCTTCGCTGTCACGGGTGAAGACATAAGCCGCGCCTGCACCAAATGCGCTGTTATCAGCCTGATCGCCGTTCACCCCGATGGCGGCACTATCTTCGAGGCCAGCACCCACCGCCAGCGTGCTGCCATCACCCGACAGAGCCACGCTTTCGCCGAACCGATCGAACACCCCGGTATTGGATGCCTTGACATAGGCCTGCTGCGCCCAGACACCTCCGCTGCCACGATCGAAGACATAGACCGCCCCCGCATCAAGTGCGCTGTTATCGGCCTGATCGCCGTTCACCCCGATCGTGGCGCCATCTTCAAGGCCGGCACCCACCGCCAGCCTGTTGCCATCACCCGACAAGGCCACGGTCTGGCCGAAGCGATCGCCTGCATCGGTATTGGATGCCTTGACATAGGCCTGCTGCGTCCACACACCCCCGGTGTCACGGGTGAAAACATAAGCCGCGCCGGCACCAACGGCGCTGTTATCAGCCTGATCGCCGTTCACCCCGATGGCGGCACTATCTTCGCCGTCAGCACCCATCGCCAGCGTGTTGCCATCACCCGACAGAGCCACGCTCTGGCCGAAGCGATCGCCTGCATCGGTATTGGATGCCTTGACATAGGCCTGCTGCGTCCAGACACCTGTGTTGTCACGGGTAAAGACATAAGCCGCCCCGGCACTAGCTGCGCTTTTATCGGCCTGATTGCCGGTCACCCCGATGGCAGCGCTATCTTCATGGATGACACCCACCGCCAGCGTGTTGCCGTCATCTGACAAGGCCACGCTCTCGCCAAACCGATCGAACGGATCGGAATTGTCGGTATTGGATGCCTTCACATAGGCCTGCTGCGTCCAGAAACCTCCAGCGTCACGGCTGAAGACATAAACCGCCCCGGCGAAATTTGCGTTGTTATCAAGTTGATCGCCGTTCACGCCGGTGGCGGTACTACCTTCGCCGACAGCACCCACCGCCAGCGTGTTGCCATCACCCGAGAGGGCCACGCTCTGACCGAACTGATCCGAAATATCGGTATTGGTTGCCTTGATATAGGCTTTTTGAGCGAAAGCCAGGCGGGTCAAAACGATAGTGTAGGTGCGAGTTGTCGTACCATTTTCAGCCGTCACAACAATGGAGGTGACATTGTCGCCTACCGCCAGCGCGACGCTAGTATTGCTGCTGCCATTGATCATGAAGCTCGCGTTGACATTGTTCGTTGTTGCGGACACATCGACGCTGCTGCTGCTGTGCGGCACCGTGGCAGTGTAATCAGTCACCAGTGGGCTGAATGCCGGATCAAGCGTCCCCACAGCTACCGATAGTGATGAAAGTGACGCGTCATTGCTCAGAGGCGGAGGCATGGGTGGGGCCGGTGTGCCACCGCCTCCACAAGCAGCGACTAGAATGAAGCAGGCCACCAATACGATGACGTTGCTCACCGATTTCATGCTGTACTACCTCGGTTATCGGCAGCTCGGCGATCTTGGGATACTGCGGCGGTGTTCACAATTCGCCTCGGCTGTAGTGCGGATCTCGCTTTGGCGTTATGTAATGTGTCTAGACTATCAAATAAGCCGCTGGTCGTGGGGGGTGGCTTTAGCCGCGATTCCTTATGCGGTCTTCGGCTGAGCTGTCGATAATTCGTGACGCAGGTCTCAAACCCCTTTCAGCTACGCCTTACAATCTGTTCGTTGTAAACAAAAACTTGCGATCAGGGCTGTATTTTCTGTAGCTCGTAATGCGCTGATCGATCATGCCGACGCCAGGGGCACCTCGTGCACATACCAGCGAGATATTACAAGCGAATTCCCAGTTTCTATTTCATCGTTGGAATCCTGCTTGTCATCACTTCGTTCAACATGGACGAGAATCCGCTCGGCTCCTCGCTGTATTTAATTGCCGGCGTCGTTTCCGTTATTTATGCGGTGAGCGTCTACTACGCGCGCAGAAAGCGACGCAAGAATGCACGCAGTCCGGTCGATCTGCGGCCAACGCCTGAGGACCCGCCGCCGGCTACCAACAAGCGGCCGCCGCTCATTAACGACAACCCTGCGCCCGCAGCCGCGCAACAGGCACAGGCTGACGAGAAGGAATCAGGCACTGAGGAGCGCGATCTCCCGCAGCACGGCGGTGGCGTACCCGCCCCTGCACAACCGGAAGTGAAGTCCTAAGGTCCGGCCGTCGATCTCCCACTCGAGATCGCGAATGGCGAGGCGCAGCGCTCTGCGCGATTGTTCCAGGTGTAATTCGAGCCCATCGCGAAATTCGGCAAACGGGGCGACCGCCGATCGTTCGAGTGCCAGGATGTCGCCACGCAAAAGCGAATCGCCGCCGCCCCAGAGCGCGCCGCCCGGGTGGATATCCAATTCCTCACAGCGCTTACTGGTTGCCTCGTCCAGCTCCTCGACGATGAAAAAGCTGTTGGAGCCGTCGAGACAGGCACACTCGCCGGGGACCAGTCGATTCCAGCTGCCGTCGCGCACGCGTTGCTGGAGTATGTGATTGAAAAGAAACGAACGCGCGGCGGACAGGGCGATACCGCGCTTGCTGCGTTTGATCCGCTTGCCCGCGAACAGTTCGCTCGCCGTCTCCAGGTTGTTGCCGTCGCGGCCGAAGCGCTGGTCGCCGAAATAATTCGGGACACCCATTGTTTTCAAACGTTCGAGACGCTGCTCGATTTTTTCTTTCGGCGCGTCGACGCCGCGAATCGCGATCCGAAAACTGTTGCTTCGCAGTGCGCCGCGCCTGAGCTTGCGGTCGTGCCGTGTCGCCTGCAGGATGCGCAGCCCGGGCAGGTCGAAGGTCGACCAGTCGGTGCCGGCGGCTGACGGGCGGCGCACGCTGAACCATTGCCGGGTAACGGCCCTGCGATCTTTCATGCCGGCGAAGCCGACGTCCCGATCAGGGATGCCGGCATGCCGGGCGAGTTTGCCGGCGACCCAGGGAGTGTTCGCATCCTCTTTTTCGAGCCACAGGTAATCGTGTTCGCCGTCGCCCGCGAGCTCGTAACCGAGGGTCTCCGTAACCTGGAAATCACCTGGGGATTGGCGGATATGTCCCTGAATTTCAGGGGTTCCGTGGGCGCGCGCCCAGTCAGGGATTGTCGGCATTGGCGACGATTCTGGAACCGTCGGCGGGGACGACCTGGTAGAAAGTCTCGTTCTTGCCGATCATGCCGAGATCGGTCCGGGCCCGCTCTTCGGCGGCGGCACGGCCTTCCTTGAGGTTGATCACCTCGGCCTCGAGGCTGGCATTTCGTTCGCGCAAGTACTGGTTCTGCGTGCGCTGCTGCTCGACGGCATCGCGCAGCTGGCGTGTTTTTCTAAAGCCATCGTCGGATAGCCACAGCTGGCCCTGCATTGCGAGGGCGGCAATCGCCAAAATGATCAGCATCCAGCGCAAATCTCAGATTCCCCAAGCGGCCCATCATGCCGGTACGCTCACCGAGAAAGCGGCACGGCCGGCATAGTCCGCGTCGCTGCCCAATTCCTCCTCGATGCGCAAAAGCTGGTTGTACTTGGCGATCCGGTCCGAGCGCGACAGCGACCCGGTCTTGATCTGCGTTGCCTCCGTGCCAACCGCGATGTCGGCAATCGTGTGGTCTGCGGTCTCGCCTGAGCGATGCGACACGACGGCCGAATAATTCGCCGCCACCGCTTTAGTAATTGCATCAAGAGTTTCCGATAAGGTACCGATTTGGTTGGGTTTTATCAATATGGAATTCGCTATATTTTGCTCGATGCCCCGCGCCAGGATGTCGCAATTGGTGACAAACAGGTCATCGCCGACGAGCTGTACCTGGTCGCCGAGCCGCTCGGTGAGAAGCCGCCAGCCTTCCCAGTCCCCCTCGTCCATGCCGTCCTCGATGCTAATGATCGGGTAGGCGGCCACGAGCCCGGAGAGATAGTCGCAGAAGCCGGCGGCATCGAAATCGCGCCCCTCGGAGGCAAGCACATAGCGCCCGTTCTCATGAAATTCGGAGCTCGCAACGTCCAGACCAAGCAGGATTTCATTGCCCGGCCTGAATCCTGCGCCTTCGATCGCCTCGACGATGGTGTCCAGCGCCGCCTGATTCGAGGGCAGGTCCGGCGCGAAACCGCCTTCGTCGCCGACGGCGGTGTTCAGGCCCTGCTGGCGCAGTACGCTTTTCAGCGAATGGAAGATCTCGGCACCGTAGCGCAGGGCTTCGGCAAAACTCGGCGCGCCCACCGGCAGGATCATGAATTCCTGGATATCGACGCTGTTGTCGGCATGCGCACCGCCGTTGATGATGTTCATCATCGGCACCGGCATCGTGGTGCTGTCCCCGAGATGCCGGAACAGTGACACTGCCAACGCGTGGGCCTGTGCTTTGGCGGCAGCCAGCGAAATTCCCAGTATGGCGTTGGCGCCGAGATGGCCCTTGTTCGGGGTACCGTCGAGCTCGATCATTTTCTGGTCGAGCGCCCGCTGGTCCGCAAACTCGCCGGCCAGCAGCGCATCGCGCAGCACGCCGTTGGCATTTGCAACCGCTTTTTGCACCCCTTTGCCGAGGTAACGTGACTGATCACCGTCACGCAGTTCGACCGCCTCGCGCGTGCCGGTGGATGCGCCGGAGGGCACGCCGGCGCGGCCCGTATGACCGCCTTCCAGCGTCACCTCTGCTTCGAGCGTCGGATTACCCCGGGAGTCGAGGATTTCCCGGGCGTGAATGTCTTTTATTTTTATCATCTTCTGTCCTGTAGCGCCGCCTGCCGCGGCGGGTATTCAATCACCGAGACCCAATTCGGATTCCAAAAAATCCTCCTGTTTGACCGCGGCGTCTATTGTCTTGAGCGTTTCGAGAAGGGCGTACATCTTATCGAGCGGCCAGGCATTCGGTCCGTCGGACAATGCTTCATCGGGATCGGGATGCGTCTCCATGAACAGGCCCGAGATGCCGGCCGCGGTTGCGGCGCGCGCCAGCACCGGGATGTACTCGCGTTGCCCTCCCGATGCGACGCCCTGCCCGCCCGGCAATTGCACGGAGTGTGTCGCGTCGAAGACGACCGGGCAGCCTGTTCCGCGCATGATTGCGAGGCTGCGCATATCCGAAACCAGGTTGTTGTAGCCAAAGGAAAAACCACGCTCGCAGATCATGATGTCCGCGTTGCCGGTCGATTTTGCCTTGTCCACCACGTTCTGCATTTCCCAGGGCGAGAGGAACTGGCCTTTCTTGATGTTCACCGGTTTGCCGGCGTTGGCGACTTTTAAAATGAAGTCCGTCTGGCGGCAGAGGAATGCCGGGGTCTGCAGGACATCGACGACGGCCGCCACTTCGGCAACGGGCGACTCCTCGTGCACGTCCGTGAGCACCGGCACGCCGAGCTGGCGCTTGACCTCGGAGAGTATGCGCAGCCCTTCCTCGATGCCGGGACCACGAAAGGATTGTTGTGAACTCCGGTTGGCCTTGTCGAAGGACGACTTATAGATAAATGGAATGCCGAGTTCAGCCGTGATTTCTTTTAGTTCGCCGGCGGTATCCAGCGCCATGGACTCGGACTCGACGACGCAGGTACCCGCAATCAGGAAAAATGGTCTGTCGGGACCTGCTTCAAAACCGCAAAGCTTCATGCCTCGGCGGCTTTAGGCATTTCGCCGCTGTGCCGCAGTCGTGCCGCCAGGATGAATCCCGTGAACAGGGGATGCCCGTCGCGCGGGTTCGAGGTGAACTCCGGATGGAACTGGCTGGCCATGAACCATGGATGATCCGGCAATTCGATCATCTCCACGAGATCGTCGACCGAGAGACCGGAGAAACGGATACCCGCGTCTTCGAGTCGCTCGCGATACAGGTTGTTGACCTCGTAACGGTGACGATGCCTTTCGAATATCTCGGGTTTGCCGTATATCGCGCGCGCCAGCGAGCCTTCCTGCAGGGATATCTGCTGCGCGCCGAGGCGCATCGTGCCGCCCATGTCCGAATCTTCATCGCGCTGTTCGCGTTCTCCGGCACTCGTCTCCCATTCCGTGATCAGCGCAACGACGGGATGCGGCGTGCCGCGTTCGAATTCCGTGCTGTGCGCGCCTTCGAGTCCTGCAAGATGACGGGCGACTTCAATGATGGCGACTTGCAAACCCAGGCAAATCCCGAGGTACGGTACCTGGTTCTCGCGCGCAAATCGGACGGCTTTGACCTTGCCCTCGATGCCGCGGTCGCCGAAGCCTCCCGGCACCACGATACCGTCCATATTTTTCAGACAGTCGACGCCGTTGCTCTCTATATCCTGTGATTCGACGTAATGAATGTTGACGCGGGTACGCGTATGTATGCCGCCGTGCAACAATGCCTCGGAGAGCGAAATGTAGGAATCGCGAAGATCGACGTACTTGCCGACCATCGCGATGTTGGCTTCGGCCTGCGGCTTCTGCTTGGCCTCGACGATTTCCTGCCATTCGCCGAGGTCGGCCGGTGGCAGGTCGAGGCGCAACTGGTCCACGACGATGTCGTCGAGACCTTGCTTGTGCATCATTTCCGGAATCTTGTAGAGATCGTCGACATCGTAAGCCGAGATCACGGCTTTCTCGGGCACATTCGTGAAAAGCGCAATTTTGCGCCGGTGTTCCGCCGGCAGGACCTGCTCCGAACGGCACACGAGTATGTCGGGCTGAATACCGATCGATCGCAATTCCTTGACCGAGTGCTGCGTCGGCTTGGTCTTGATTTCAGCGGACGTCGCGATATAGGGCACCAGCGTCAGGTGCACGTACACGACCTTCTCGTGCCCTAATTCGATGCCCATCTGGCGAATCGCCTCGAGGAAAGGCAGCGACTCGATATCGCCGACCGTGCCACCGATCTCGACCAGGCAGATATCGGCATCGCCTGCGCCCAGGCGCACGCTCTGCTTGATTTCGTCGGTGATGTGCGGAATGACCTGCACGGTCGCGCCGAGGTAATCGCCGCGGCGCTCCTTGCGAATCACCGACTCGTAGATACGCCCGGTCGTGAAATTGCTGTTGCGTCCCGTCGTCGTGCGAACGAAGCGTTCGTAATGTCCAAGATCGAGGTCGGCCTCCGTACCGTCTTCGGTCACGAACACCTCACCGTGCTGAAACGGGCTCATCGTGCCCGGGTCGACATTGATATAGGGATCGAGCTTGATCATGCTGATCGACAGACCGCGCGATTCCAGGATCGCCCCGAGGCATGCCGACGTAATCCCCTTGCCCAGGGAAGAGACCACGCCGCCGGTAATAAAAACATACGCTGTCATCTTTTATGCCTTTTGCAGCGCCGGGAAACAATAAAGGGTCAGATCAAAAAACACGGATTCGCTGTGCTGACGCGAAAGTGCTTTTAATCTAACCCGGAAGAAGCCAAAAATGACGCTTTCTGGCTCCCATAAAAAACCCGTCGTTTGATTAAAGACGGTATTAGACGTTAACAGATCAGTGCAGGCATAACAATGCAGGCAAATGGCGACGCTTGGCGACGAACTTGATTCAACACGTCGTATGGCCGCGACGCGGCCCCGGCATTTAGCGGCTAATGCGCTAGTACACCGACGTATGGTGGCGCCAGGAAACGCCGAAACCGGCCTTGTCCGTGCATTCGGCGGCAATCCAAAGATCCGCCACCGCGACCAGCGTGTCGCCGGCATACAGGAGCGGCAGCCGCTCACGCATCCATGGCACGATGCCTTCCTGCTGCAGCAGCTTCTTCAGTTTGTGGGTGCGCTCATGACCCGCGGGCCGGATCTCCTCGCCACCCTGCCGATAGCGGACCCACAGCCCGTCACCGGCACATTCCGGGCTGATGCCGCCCTCGACCAGCGGCTGCAGTGCCAGTTGCCCCATCCCGGGCCCGAGATCCAGCGACTCTTCGGGCAGCAGGGCCTGCGCCGGCTCCTGCGGCGGATCCGGCATGGCCGGCAGGACGTACAGATGGTCGCGGTAGCGTCGCAACTCGACCCCGGGCCACGTCACGAGCGGCTGTGCGTCTTCCCTTGCCGGAATCAACTCGTGGATGGCCTGGTACAGGCGTGTGGCAGGCGGCGACGGCAAGCCATTCAGGCTGACAGCCTGGCGCAGCAGGTTCCGCTGGCGCGCCGTCGACAGTGCCTGGACGACGCTGAGGTCGAGTCGCTGCGCACTGCCCGCGGCGGCAAGGTCGATATCGGCGAGATCCTTGAGCAATGCGCTTGCTTCGCTCGCGAGGTCGGCGCTTTGCTTGAGCCGCGCCGACACCGCAGGCCAGCGGGATGCCAGCTTCGGCATGACTTCCTGGCGAAGAAAATTTCGATCGAAACGCGTGTCCACGTTGCTCGGGTCGTCAATCCACGAGAGTTCATGGCGTTCGGCATATTCGCGGATCGCTTCCCCGGAGATCCCCAGCAGCGGCCGCAACAGCCTTCCCGCACCAAAGCTCTGTGTCGCACCGATGCCGGCAAGCCCGGCTACGCCGCTGCCGCGCATCAGATTGAGTAACAGCGTTTCCGCCTGGTCTTCCTCGTGATGTGCGCTCAACAGGCAGTCGCCGGGTTCGACCAGCGTCTGTAACATGGCGTATCGCGCTTCGCGGGCAGCAGCTTCCGGGCCGCTCCGCAGATCATCGTCCACTGTGACCCGCCGGCTCATATAGATAACGCCGAGTTCCTCGGCAAATTTCCGGCAGTGTTCGTCCCACTCGCCGGCATCGGCGTGCAGTCCGTGATTGACGTGAATCGCAATGATCGCGGTTCCCCCGCTTGCTGCGGCATTCGCGAGCGCGTGCAGCAGTACGGTGGAATCGATCCCGCCACTGAAGGCGACCAGCCAGCGTGCTACCGGCTCAGCTTCCGTCAATGCGGTCAGGCGTTCGACCAGGATTTCCGAATCAAATTTCACAGCCGGAGAGTATATAAAGGCATTGCGGCTGCAGCCCAGTCCGCCCACCTGCATTTTCGTGGTATTCCGGCAAGCGCAACGCGGGCTGAAGCCGCTACTACATCAAGCTTCCTTGAACTGGCCAAACCCGGCGAGTCGCCGCTGACGGAGCTCGATGAGCTGATCTATTCCCAGCTGATCGACGTCGGTGAGGTGCTTGAGTATGGCGTTGCGAATCACGTCGGCTGTCGCTTCCGGATCACGATGCGCAGCACCCAGTGGCTCCGGCAGAACCTCGTCGACGAGTCCGAAACCGCTTAGACTGTCTGCCGTGATGCGCATCGCTTCTGCCGCTTCTTCCGCCTTTTCTGCGCTCTTCCAGAGTATAGACGCACAGCCTTCGGGAGAAATCACGGAATAGATGCTGTACTGCAGCATCAACAGGCGATCGCTGACACCGATCGCCAGCGCGCCGCCGGAACCGCCTTCGCCGATTACCACGCTGATAATTGGTGTACGTAGTTTCGCCATCACATACAGGCTGTACGCAATCGCCTGGCTTTGACCGCGCTCTTCCGCACCGACACCGGGGTAGGCGCCAGGCGTATCGATCAAAGTCAGGATCGGCATCGAGAATTTTTCACCGAGCTTCATCAGCCGTTGGGCCTTGCGATACCCCTCCGGCTTCGGCATGCCGTAGTTGCGACGCACGCGCTCCTTCGTATCGCGGCCTTTCTGGTGACCGATGATCACGAGCGGCCGGCCATCGATGCGGCCGATGCCACCGACGATTGCAGGATCATCCGCGTACATACGATCGCCGTGCAACTCCTGGAAGTCCGGCGCAATCAGATTGAGATAGTCGAGCGTGTACGGCCGCATCGGGTGTCGCGCGATCTGCGCAATCTGCCACGCGCTGAGCTTGGAAAAGATACTCTTGGTCAGGGCCTCGCTCTTGCTCTTGAGACGCGCAACCTCTTCATTGATATTGATCTCTGAATCGTCACCGACGAAGCGCAGCTCGTCGATTTTTGCTTCGAGCTCCGCGATCGGTTGTTCGAAATCCAGGAACTTGAGATCCATATCAAATCAGTATGCTGCCAAGGCACAATCGCCATCGGTCCCGAAAAGCCGCATTTCGCTGTCAGGGCCGATGGCGCAAAGAAGAACTCTACATCATTTCCCGACCGGGTGCGTAGAGTAATCGAACACTGTTCTGACCCAGTAATTCGGTCAATTTGTCCCGCAATTCGCGACTGGGGCGCACCGTCCACTCCGGCCCCAGTTCGAGGCGGGCCGCGGCGTCGCTGCCAACGTATTGCACGGCCACATCGCAATTTCCCTCACGGTACGGCAGCAGAACATCGTGAAGCCGGTTCAGGATACGCTGGCCCTGCCCGTTCGGCTCGAGGCTCAGGATCATGCTTTTCGCATTCATTTCGATGACGCGGTCGATGTGCACAACCTTGTTCGCCCTGACCTGCCAGGCACGGATAAAGTCGTCATATCGCATCGTCCCGGTGACAACGACGATTTCGTCTTTGCTCAGCAAATGCCGAAATTCCTGGAATGATTCGCTGGTCAAACTGACTTCCAGGCGACCGGTGTCATCATCGAGGACGACGGTAACGCGATTGCCGCGCTTGCGAATATCCATGATCAGGCCGGCCACGGTAACCTCGCGTCGCTGTTGCGCGTAATTACGTTCACCGCTCGATGTTATTGGCGGCGGCTCGGATGAAATTTCGACAAGCTTGCCATCGACGAGATGCATCGCGTCGCGTCGCACCGTATCGAACGGGTGCCCGGTGAGATACAGTCCGAGCGCTTCTTTTTCATTCGCCAGCAACTGCCGATCGTTCCACTCGGCGAGGCTGGATTCGGTACGAGCCGATACCGCTGTCTGCGGCGCGTCCGCTTCGATGTGCAAACCGAACATGTCATCCTGCCCCGCGGCACTGGCGCGCGCTTCCTGGTCGGCGCTCTTCAACGCCTCGGGAAGTTCATCCATCAAGCTGCGGCGCGTCGTGCCGAAACTGTCCATTGCGCCGGACTTGATCATCGCCTCGAGCGCGCGGCGATTGACTTTCTCGAGGTCGATGCGGCGGCAAAACTCCGTGATATTCGAATAGGGTCCGTTTGTCTCGCGTTCGGCAACGACTGCGTCGACAGCGCTCCTGCCCAGGCCCTTGATCGCGCCCAGTCCATAAATGATCGACTCGTCATCGTCAACGCTGAACTGGTAAGCGGACTTGTTGACGTCCGGCGATAATAACTCGAGACCCAGTTTTCGGCAGTCATCATTGATCATGACGAGGCGATCCGTGTGATCCAGATCGGCACTCATTACCGCTGCCATGAACGGTGCCGGATAATGCGCTTTAAGGTATGCGGTCTGGTACGCGAGCAATGCGTAGGCGACGGAATGAGACTTGTTGAAACCGTAGCCTGCAAATTTTTCCATCAAGTCGAAGATACGCGTTGCAGTGAATTCCGCTACGCCGCGTTCCGTTGCGCCGCTGACGAATACCTCGCGTTGCTTCGCCATTTCTTCCGGCTTCTTCTTGCCCATGGCGCGCCGCAGCAGGTCTGCGCCGCCGAGCGTGTAGCCGGCGAGTACCTGCGCGATCTGCATGACCTGTTCCTGGTACAGGATGACGCCGTATGTGGGTTTCAGGATTGATTTGAGATCGGGGTGCAGGTAATCGATTTCCCGGCTGCTGACATCGTGCTTGCGGGAAAAGAAATCGTCGACCATTTTCGATTGAAGCGGGCCGGGACGGAACAAGGCAACGAGTGCGACCAGGTCATCGAAGTGTTCCGGCTGCATGCGTTTGATCAGTTCACGCATGCCGCGCGATTCGAGCTGGAACACGGCCCTCGTCTTGCAGGCGCGCAGCAGCTCGAAGGTCTTTGCATCCTGCATCGGGATCTCGCCGATATCGAGCGTCTGGTCGGGGTTACGCGAATTCACGATTTGCACCGCCCGGTCGATGATCGTCAGCGTCTTCAGGCCGAGGAAATCGAATTTAACGAGACCGGCTGCTTCGACGTCGTCCTTGTCGAGTTGTGTCACGACGTTGGCACCGCCTTCTTCGCAGTAAAGCGGCGTGAAGTCGGTCAGCCTGTCGGGCGCAATGACCACACCGCCGGCATGTTTGCCGGCATTGCGCGCGAGTCCTTCAAGCGATTTCGCGAGATCGATGATCGCCCTGACCTCTTCGTCCTCCTTGTACATCCTCTCGAGCTCGTCTTCTTCGGCCAGCGCCTTCTCCAGCGTCATGCCGACCTCGAACGGGACCTGCTTGGCGATTCGGTCGACGAAACCGTACGGATGCCCGAGCACCCTGCCCGCGTCACGAATCACGGCTTTGGCTGCCATCGTGCCGTAGGTGATGATCTGTGACACGCGGTCCCTGCCGTACATCTCGGCAACGTAATCGATAACGCGGTCGCGGCCGTCCATGCAGAAGTCGATGTCGAAATCCGGCATCGATACGCGTTCGGGATTGAGGAACCTCTCGAACAGCAAATCGTGTTCGAGCGGATCGATGCCAGTGATTCCCAGCACATAGGCAACCAGCGAACCGGCGCCGGAGCCACGACCGGGGCCGACCGGGATGCGTTGTTCCTTCGCCCAGCGTATGAAATCCGCAACGATGAGGAAATATCCCGCAAAACCCATATCGCAGATTACGGCGAGTTCCGTATCGAGCCGAGAGCGGTAAGGTGCCGCCACATGGTCTTTCCTGTCGTCTGCGACCGCATCCTTCGCGAACTTCCTCTGCAAGAATTTTTCCAGGCCGCGCTTCGACTCCACCTCGAGGTATTGCTCCGTCGTTTGCTGGTCCGGAACCGGGAACGCCGGCAAATACGTGTGGTCGAGCTCGAGCTCGACGCTGCAACGTTTGGCGATCTCGAGAGAATTCCTGATCGCTTCCGGAATATCCTCGAACAGTTGCTGCATTTCCGCGGAGCTTTTGCAGTACTGGTGTTCGCTGTAATGTCTGGGCCGATCGGTGTCGCCCAGGCTCCGGCCCTGCTGGATGCAGACGCGAGCTTCATGCGCATCAAAGTCATCGGCATGCAGGAAGCGCACATCGTTGGTCGCAACCACCGGCGTCCCGGTTGCAGCGGCCAGGGTGACCGCCTGCTGCACGTAATGCTCCTCGGCAGGGCGCCCCGTGCGCGTGAGTTCGATGTAAAAGCGGTCGCCGAATATTTCCTGCCAGTGCCTCAAGCGTGCGGCCGCAAGTCCTTCGTGACCGGCGACGATAGCGCGGCCTATGTCTCCAGTTATTCCGCCGGATAGTGCAATCAGTCCCTCGCAAGTCTCGCGATTGAGCCATGCATGCTCCGCGAGCGGCACCCCGCGGTGCTGCCCCTCGAGAAAAGTGCGTGTGATCAGCCGCGTCAGGTTGCGGTAGCCGCCGAGGTTCTGGCACAGCAGAACGAGGCCAAACGGCCGCCCGGCTTCGTCCGGGTCCTTGAGCCTGAGATCGACACCGACCACCGGTTTGACGCCGCTCGCCAGCGCCCGGCGATAAAACTTGATCAAGGCAAACAGGTTTCCCTGGTCCGTCAGGGCGACCGCCGGTATCTGCTCACGCACGCATTGATCGAAGAGCGCCGGAATGCGCACGGTACCGTCGACGATCGAGTACTCGGTGTGCAGATGCAAATGGACGAAAGGTTCAGTCATGCCCTTCCATGGAGTCGGGTCTCGTTAACAAAGCTCGCAGCATTTTAGGACGCTATTCTAGTCGCTTGCCAGTTCGCATTTCACCGCGGAAACGGGCGAAAAACTCCACCTGTGTTGCCTGCACGGGCCGAACTTGAGGAGACGTTCGCGGTGATCTGCCGTCGCGTAGCCCTTGTGGCGGCGAAATCCGTATTGCGGATAGACGAGATCCATGTCCCGCATGATCTCGTCGCGGCGCACCTTGGCGATGATCGAGGCGGCGCTGATCGCGGGGACCATCGCATCGCCGCCGATCACTGCGCATCCGTCGAGTCGCCGGCCGTGAAAACTCAGGTTCGGCAATCGGTTGCCATCGACCGCGACGTAGGCCGGCGCAATCCTCAGGCCCAGTATCGCCCTGCGCATCGCCAGCAAAGTCGCCTGCAGGATGTTCAGCCGGTCGATTTCCGCGGCATCCGACCAGGCGAGCGCGCGCTGCGAAATCTCCCGCGCCAGCTCGGCTCTGCGCTCGGCAG
>JBFFKF010000046.1:0-18976 GCA_041555515.1 Woeseiaceae bacterium | reverse complement strand
AGATGGTCGTGGCACTGGCGGAGCGGTTGCAGCAGAACCCGGACGACCTGCCCGGGTGGAAATTGCTCGGCAGGTCCTATATCCAACTCCGAGACTTTGACGCCGCGATTTCTGCGTACGAGAAGGCCGTCGAATTGGAAGCTGGACAAAATGGCCAGACGCTCGCTGACCTCGGCGAGGTCATTCTGTTGAGTAATGCGCATACGCTGAACGGCCGTGCCGGACAGCTTTTTGAAAATGCACTTGCCGTTTCGCCGAACAACCAGAAGGCGCTGTTCTATTCCGGCATGGCGGCAGCAGAGCGGGGCAATAATGAACTTGCTGTGAAACGCTTCGAGACCTTGCTTGCCACATCACCACCGCAAAACATTCAGGATATCCTCCGACAGGAGATTGCCAAGCTTCGGGGCGAACCGGCCCCAGCCGTTACAACGACAAGTGGAGAGGTCGTGACCGTGCGGGTCACCCTGGGAGAATCTGCGATCAGCGCGGTACGACCGGACGCAACTGTCTTCATTATCGTCCGCGATCCGGCGCAGCCGTCACCGCCGATTGCCGCGGTACGGCGCCGTGCCGCCGAACTGCCTGCCTATGTGCCAATCGGAGATTCCGATGCCATGGTCGCGGGGCGCGTGCCGTCCGCGTTCGCGGAGCTCGAAATCGTTGCGCGCGTGTCAAACTCAGGTCAACCGGCCGCTCAATCGGGTGACTGGTACGGACAGCAGACCATCACCACCGCCGAGTCGAGCGAGGTCTCTGTAATCATCGACGAACAAATGCCGTAGCTTTTTCCGGACACAAATTGGAAAAATTCGATCTCAGGCGAACGAAGGCCGGCTATCAACTGAATGTGCCGCTCAGCGGGGCATCGCTTCTGCGACATCCGCTTTACAACAAAGGCACCGCTTTCACCGAGGCGGAACGAAGACGATTCAAACTCGAGGGATTGCTGCCTTCGCAGAGTAACGACATCGAAACCCAGGCAAGACGCACCTTCAGGACAATCATGTTCAACCGGGACCCTGTCGGTCGTCACATCGACCTGGCGGGCCTGCAGGACCGTAATGAACATCTCTACTACAAGATCCTGAGCATGCATCTCGAAGACCTGATGCCGATCGTTTACACGCCGACGGTCGGCAAGGCGTCACAATATTTCAGCAGGGTGTTTCGCCGAGCGCGGGGCATCTGGATCACTCCCGACCATGCCGGACAGATCGAAGAGGTCTTGAGAAATGCCGCACCTTTTTCCGACGTGCAGCTGATGGTCGTTACCGACAATGAGTCGATTCTCGGCATCGGCGACCAGGGAGCAGGTGGCATGGCCATCAGCGTCGGTAAGCTCGCACTCTATATCGTCGCTGCGGGCATTCATCCGGTGCGCACCTTGCCGATCAGCCTGGACGTAGGGACCGACAATCAGTCGCTGCTCGACGATCCGCTTTATCTCGGTTGGCGCGAAAAGAGATTGCGTGGTGACAGGTATGATCAGCTCGTCGACGAGTTCGTTACGGCCGCGAATATGGTATTTCCCGAGATCGTCATCCAGTGGGAAGACTTTCGCAAGGACAACGCGCTGAAAATAATGGACCGGTACCGACACCGGGTCCCGTCGTTCAATGATGACATCCAGGGCACCGGCGCGGTGGCGCTCGCGTGCATGCTGGCGGCAAGCCGCATTACCGGGCGCGACATCAAGGATGACCGCGTCTTGATATACGGTGCTGGCGCCGCGGGTCTCGGCATTGCGCGGCAGCTGACAAAGGAAATGCAACGCAAAGGGCTCAAAGGTGCCGAGTTGCGAAAAGCCGTGCTCCTGATGGACAGCCGCGGTGTGTTAAGCGACGGACGTGAACTCGATGAGTACAAGATGGAACTCGCATGGCCCGAAGAAATGGCAGCATCTCTCCAGCTTAACGCTCAGCAAAGAAAGAATCTGCAACGCGTGGTGGCTGCTTACAAACCGACGGTGCTGATCGGTACATCAGGGCAGGGCGGTGCGTTCGACGAAGAGACGATTCGCAGCATGGCGAGTGCAGTCGACACGCCCATCGTGTTGCCGATGTCCAATCCAACCGAAATCAGCGAGGCCGAACCCGCAAACGTATTGCGTTGGACGGAAGGCCGGGCGCTTGTTGCCACCGGCAGCCCGTTTGACGAAGTGCAAGTGGGTGGCGGAATGCAGCGAATCGGGCAGGCCAATAATGTTTTCATCTTCCCGGGCATCGGCCTCGGCACGATCGTCAGCGGCGCCTCCGAGGTTACCGACTCGATGATAAGTGCTGCCGCGCATGCACTGGCAGATTTTCTCAGCGAAAAAGAAGTCTCATCGCGCTGCCTCATGCCGGAAGTATCTCAACTGTGGGACGTCTCCGGCGCGGTTGCATTAGCCGTCGGGCACCGGGCGATCGCCGATGGCGTGGCTGAGAATCTCAGCGACGATGAATTTAACAAACGAATTGATGAGTATCGCTGGATACCGCAGTATCCGGAGATGATCCAGGAAGGGGACAGGAGACGAACCATTGGCAAATAATGTGGCAATCGAGGCCGCGACCATGTGCTTCGCTTGTGGACCGGACAATCCAATCGGACTACAAATACAATTTTCCCTCAATGACGGCATTTGTACCGGCGAATTCACTGCCGGCAAGAATCATGTCGGTTATGAGAACACGGTCCACGGCGGCATCATTTTTTCCGCGCTAGACGATGTCATGGCGAACGTGCTCTATTTGCAGGACGTCAAGGCGCATACTGCGCGGTGCGAAATCAGGTACCGCAAGGCGCTCGAGGTCGGACAACCCGTCCGCCTGCGTGGCTGGATCGAGAATGAACGCCGGCGGCTGATCGTTCTCAGGGGAGAAGTGCGATTGGCCGCGGACGATTCACTGGTCGCGGATTGCGAAGCCAGTTTCATGAAAGTCTGAAATATGCCTTTGCCCGGATTACTCGAAGGGAAATTGCGCATCCCGGTAATCGGCGCGCCGATGTTTATCGTCTCCGGGCCGGAGCTGGTCCTGGCGCAGTGCAAGGCGGGTATCGTGGGCGCGTTCCCGGCGCTAAACGCCCGCCCTCAATCGATGCTCGACGAGTGGCTGGCACGAATTACGCAGGAGCTGGACGCGCACCGGAGCACCACACCGGACATCCCGGTTGCGCCTTTTGCCGTCAATCAGATATGCCACGCGAGCAATGACCGCCTGCAGCAAGATATGGAAGTCTGCGTGCGGCACAAAGTGCCGATTATCATCACCAGCCTGCGGCCACCGGCGGAAATCGTCGCAGCCGTACACGGCTATGGCGGCGTGGTGTTTCATGACGTCATCAACATTCGTCACGCAAGAAAAGCGATCGAACAAGGCGTTGACGGCATCATTACCGTGTGCGCCGGTGCCGGCGGGCATGCCGGCACAACCAGCCCGTTCGCCCTGGTCAAAGAGGTGCGCCAGGTCTTCGACGGCACGATCATCCTGTCGGGCGCCATGAGTCGCGGCAACGATGTGCTCGCGGCGCGAGCGATCGGTGCCGACCTCGCATATCTTGGCACGCGCTTCCTCGCCACGCAGGAGGCGAACGCGCCGCCAGAGTACAAGCAGATGCTCATAGATAGTGCCGCTGCCGACATCGTCTACACCGATCTTTTTTCAGGCGTGCACGGCAGCTATCTGAAGGGCAGCATCGTCAACGCGGGATTCGATCCCGATAATTTGCCCGAAGATAATCTGCGCGCGATGAATTTCGGTACCTCCGGTAAGCAGAAAGTCAAAGCCTGGCGCGACATATGGAGCGCCGGGCAGGGCGTCGGCACGATTGACGACGTTCCGACAGTCGCCGACCTGGTTGATCGCATGCAAAGAGAATACCTGGACGCGGCCGAAGAAATCACGTGCGGACAGTAGTCGTATCATTTCTGCTTGTCGGAGTTGGCGGCGCGCTGGGCGCGATGACGCGGCTGGGCATGACCATGCTGTTGGCGCACAGGATCCTGATCGTGCCGCTCGGCACGTTTGCATCAAACCTGCTCGGCTGCTTCATCATGGGCATCGTGTTACAGCTGATGCTCACGGCGGAGTGGTTCAATCAGTCCAGCATCGTGACAGAGCAGAATCGCCTGCTGTTCGCGGTCGGTTTTTGTGGCAGCCTGACGACAATGTCTTCAATGGTCGTCGAAATGAATACCCTCATGCAGCGCAGCGAGTACCTCGGCGCCTTCACATACCTGTTTTTGAGCTTTGCCGGGGGATTCGCCTGCTTTTACGCCGGGTCATTGCTGGTCAGGCCCTGACGGCTACAGATCACGGCGCAACGTCTTCGAGAATTCCGGCGATCTTGGGAGTCCAGTCGAGGTGCTCGGGCTTCAACAAGCAGGAACGCAGGCAGGTCACGGAATCGCGGTTCATTTCGAGTTCCGGCCAGTAGTGAGCAACAATTGAAGCAGGAATGTTAACCAGCGCGAGGTGTAGATCTTCTTTGGCCGCCGCGTCAAACACTTTGCCTGCATTTTCACTTGCGGCCGCCGCGTTTTCGGCAGCGACTGCATACACGACGATGTCCAGTTGCGGCACCATCAAGGTGCGATAGTTGCTGCTTCGGTGAAGTGCCTCGTGCAGTCGCCTCGCCGCCAGCAAACACTTGTCCAGCGAATTGGCGAACGCGCCACCCGGATTCATCGGCAACAGCTTTTGCGTCGCCCATAATGCGACTGCGGAAGCCCCGGCCCGCGAACACTCCAGAGTAATTTCGCCGAGGTGCAGGTCCTTCGAGCTGAAATAGGTATACGGCGAATCGTGCTTGTACAGGACGCCTACCTTCGGGTCGCGAAACAGCACGCAGCCGCAGCCGTACGGCTGCAATCCGTGCTTGTGCGGATCGATGACGATCGAATCAGCCTCCGCGATACGGGCGAATGCCTGCCGCGCTGCATGGCCCAGCTCGCTCGCGATATGAAAATACCCGCCATAAGCGGCGTCGACATGTACCCGAAAATCGTATTGCTGCCGCAGGTCGAGAATACCGGCCAGGGGATCCACGGCGCCCATGCCGGTCGTGCCCAGTGTCGCGACCACCGTGCCGGTGTTGCCCGACTGCAACTGGTCCTCGAGTGCGCCGAGATCCATGCAGCCGTCCGGGGTGACCTCGATAGCGGAAAATTTCAGACCGAGGACTTCGCTGATCCGTGAATGCGTGTAATGCGCCTGCGACGAAGCAACAATTTTCTTTCCCGGATGGAGCTGTCCCGAGACCCAGAGCGCTTCGAGGTTTGCCATCGTGCCGCCGCCACAGAGATGGCCGAGCGGCTGCTCGAGGCCGAACATGTCGCCGAGCGCGGCAACGCATTCGAGCTCCATTGCAGAGCTGGCTCGTCCGCCGTCGAGCGCATGATTATTTGGATTGATCCACATCGACATTGCGTAAGCCATGCGCGCCACCGGGTGCGGTGGCTTCAGCATCTGTCCGGCATACAGGGGGTGCTCGTAGGGATAGTTGTCCTGCATCCTTGTTGCCGCCTGCTGCAACACCGCATCCATCGCGGGCCAGTCAAAATCGCGTTCGACATCCGGCAAGTCCGAAAATCCTCTGGCCAGGGTCGCAAGCGCTTTTTGCAGGATCTTTAATTCGTTTTCGTCAATCATCGGCTGTCGAGCTTACATCAAATGTGTTTGCCGCTCTTCGGTACAATGACCTTTCATGGACCTGATCGCCCTTGCCGTGCCGTTCTTCCTGCTGGCTTTGCTCATCGAGCTCGCGGTCGATCGCGTGCGCGGCACCGGACACTACCGCACTAACGACGCAATCAACAGTCTGAGCGCAGGCACACTGAGTACGACGCTCGGCTACTTCACGCGGCTCATACCCGCCGTGATCTGGGGCTTCGTTCTGCAAAACCTGTCCCTGGTCGAGGTCGACCTCGCCTGGTTCGACCTGTCGCCAGGCGGCATAACACTCTGGATTGTCGCGATCCTGGCTTTCGACTTCTGCTACTACTGGTTTCACCGCTGCAGTCACGAAATATCCGCCCTCTGGGCGGCGCATGCCGTGCATCACCAAAGCGAGGATTACAACCTGTCGACGGCATTGCGCCAGACGAGCACCGGTTTCCTGTTCAACTGGATTTTTTACTTGCCGCTTTTCATCCTCGGCATGCCGCTCGAGGTATTCGTGACCGTTAATGCGCTCGACCTGATCTACCAGTTCTGGGTGCACACGCAGCACATCGGCAAGCTCGGCTGGATGGATCGCGTGTTTGTCACACCATCGAATCATCGCGTACATCACGCGCAGAACGAGGTTTACATAGACAGGAACTATGGCGGCATCCTGATCATCTGGGATCGCCTGTTCGGCACGTTCCAGGAAGAACTCGACGATGAACCCGTGATCTTCGGCGTGCGCAAACCGCTCGCAAGCTGGAATCCCCTCTGGGCCAACCTGCAAGTCTATGCTTACCTGTGGTTTGACGCCGTGCGTACCCGGAGCTGGAAAGACAAGCTCGGGGTATGGTTTCGGCGCACCGGCTGGCGGCCCGCCGACGTCGAAGCGCAGTTTCCGAAAAAGCACAGCAACATCGAGACATTTCAGAAATTCAATCCGCCGCTCACGAAGACCATGCGCCGTTACCTGGTCTGGCAATTCGTCATCGCGGCATTCTTCATCCTGTGGATCGGCACCGTATTCGCCGCCTCCGGCGCCGCGGCAGTACTGCTGCCGTGCGTGCTGCTCTGGACCACGCTGTATTCTCTGGGGCTGCTGAATGAATCGCGTGACTTCGCCGTCCGCTTCGAGCTCACACGCCTTTTCGTCGCGTTGCCGCTCGCAGTGGCGGGAATGATGCAGACCGGCCTGATCAACGCAGACTTGCTCGGCCCGGTCGCGACCGCAGCTGCCGTGTATGTCCTCATATCCGCTGCGGTGCTGCGCGTTGCGGCAAGACAGGATGCGCAAATTCTCGCCTGAGCAGGCGCGGCGAATCGCGCTCGCCGCACAGGGTTTCGATCGCCCACGGCCGGAAAATGGCGTCGACATACGCCACATACGCCGCGTCATCCGGCAACTCGGCCTGCTGCAGCTCGATTTCGTCAACGTACTGGTGCCGGCGCACTATCTCGTTCTGTACTCACGGCTCGGCGGCTACGATCGAGAGCGACTGCACCGACTCGTGTATCGGCGGCGTGAGTTCACCGAACAATGGGCTCACGAGGCCTCGATCGTGCCGACGGAGCTGTGGCCACTGCTGGAATACCGGCGGCGAGACTACCGGCCGTGGCCTGGGAGCCCCATCACCAAACTTAAAAATAAATCGAGATATCTTAAGCAAGTTATTGAATTAATATCTGATAATGGTGCCGCAACTTCACAGGATATGCCGCCGATGCGGGACCCGGAGCGGAGGCCGGGCGACTGGCACCGATCGCTGCCTCGCTGGGCGCTCGAGTGTCATTTTGGAAGCGGGCGCGTCGCCGTTGCCGACCGGCTGCCCAATTTTCAGCGGGTCTACGACCTGCCGGAACGCGTGATCGCCGGCAAATATCTCGGCAACAAGGTGTCGCGCAGCAACGCACAGCGAGAACTCCTGCGGCTGGCCGCCAGGTCCTCTGGCATCGCCACGCTGCACGATCTCGCGGATTACTACCGCATGTCGCCGCCCGAGGCCGCCCCGCGAATAAAAGAGCTGGTGGACAGCGGCGATCTCTGCCAGGTCGAGGTCGAGGGATGGCAGGCTCCCGCATTCCTATTCAACGGGGCACGCTTGCCGCGCAAGCTGCATTGCGCGTCTTTGTTGTCGCCGTTCGACCCGCTTATATGGTTTCGTCCGCGTGCCGCAAGACTGTTTGATTTTCATTACCGGATCGAAATCTACGTGCCGGCGCACAAGCGCAAATGGGGCTATTACGTTTTACCGTTCCTGCTCGATGAGCGGATCGTTGCGCGGGTCGACCTCAAAGCGGAGCGCAAGGCAAAACAGCTACTCGTTCTGGCCGCGCACAGGGAAGCAGGCATCGATGAAAACCGCAGCGTCGAGCATCTTGCCGAAGAGCTGCGCTCGCTTGCGGACTGGCTAGGTCTCGAGCGGGTCAAGGTGACGCCTCGCGGGTCCTTTGCCAGGCGACTGGGAGATTGCATCGACTCGTGCAGAAGCATATCGTGACCCTTGTACCAGTGTGACTGGGAGCAGAAACATGAAAAGAATAATTCTCCTTGCCGGCGTACTCCTTCTGTTTGGCTGTACGAGTGATTCACCATCGGCGGACGACCAATCCGTTGCATATTTCGACAATACCGGCCGTGGCGACGTATTGAGCGGTGGTGTGCGCATGATCCCGATCGAGACGCCGAAAGGCACATTTCGAGTATGGACAAAGCGTGTCGGAAACAATCCCGATGTAAAGCTTTTGCTGCTCCACGGCGGGCCCGGCGCGACACATGAATACTTCGAGGCGTTCGACAGCTATTTTCCCGCGGCAGGCATCGAGTATTACTACTATGACCAGCTCGGTTCCTATTACAGCGATCAGCCGGACGAACCGGATTTATGGGAGACGCCGCGCTTCGTCGAGGAAGTGGAACAGGTACGCCAGGCCCTCGGACTGGGACCTGACAATTTCTACCTGCTCGGCCATTCCTGGGGCGGCATCCTGGGTATCGAATATGCGCTGAAATACCAGCAACACCTGAAGGGCCTGATCATCTCCAACATGATGGCCAGCATCCCGGCATACAACCAGTACGCTGAAACCGTGTTAATGCAGTCCATGGATCAGGACGTCCTCGCGGAGTTAAAGGCATACGAGGCGGAGGAGGATTACGGCAACCCGCGTTACGAGGAGCTGCTGTTCGAGCACCACTATGTCGATCATATTTTGCGCATGCCTTTGGAGAGCTGGCCGGATCCGGTATTGCGTGCATTCAAACACCTGAATACGGACATTTATATTCCGATGCAGGGGCCCAGCGAGCTCGGTGCCAGCGGCAAACTGGAACAGTGGGACCGCACTGCCGATCTGGAAAAAATCACCGTGCCGACACTCGTCATCGGCGCGCAGCATGACACCATGGATCCGGAACATAAGAAATGGATGGCAAGCGCCCTAAACAACGGGCGTTATCTGCACTGCCCGAATGGCAGCCACATGGCACCGTACGATGATCAGCAAGTTTACATGGAAGGGTTGATCGACTTTATTCGAGACGTCGATTCGGGCAATTTTTGAATCAGTCTGCGAGCAGCGTGTATTCGTCGATAACCTGCTCGATCGCTGCTGCACAGACTTTGCAGAAATAATCGGTCCGCGTGAACATGATGCAATTCAGCTCCGACCGGTAGTATCCGTTCGCCTGGTACATTGCGCCCTCGAATGCGCCGATAGCGTCGCGGTGCGGCGCTATGGAAAATATTCCCTCGACGATCCGCTGGTTGTCATGAAACAGCTTGTTCATTTCCGACTCGGCTACGTTTTCCTCGCGCATCCTGGCGCGCTGTGCCTGGTATGCCAGTGAATGCTCTTCGTATTCATCCTTGGGCCAGGGTGTGGGCAGCGGCGTGCCGGCCTCGACCAGGTGCTTCCATTTGAGGTTTTCCGGATCGAGCAGGGCGGTCACGTTCGGCTCGTAGGGCTCGACGATTTCTTCGGGAGGCTCATAGGCAACAGAACTGGTGTAATACTCGTCCGCGAGGCCCGCGAAATGGTGTGCGAATTCGTGGATGAAAAGATACACGGCCCACTCGCTGTTGGCGGCGGCCGTGCTGAACAGGCCGTAGATACCGCCACCACCATAAACCTCGCTGTTGGTGAGGATCTCGACAAAATCGTAAGGCACCGATGACGCGATGCGCCGCCAGTCATTATTGGCGTTGGTCAAAACGTAGCGCTCGCTGCGAAATGCGTCGTAAGTGGCGCCAAGTGGTGAATCCCGGTAAGTATTCGTGGACGGGCGCGACACGCCGGTCTGCTTTGCAGGCGGTGCCAGCGCCCACACATTGAAGTCGCTGCGCCGTTCCTTGAATGGAGAGACCGCAAACAGCGCGTCGGTGAGTTCACGCGCTTTGTCGAGGAATGCGTCCTGTTCATCTATCGTGTAGCCATCGCCGAGCAGCAATACATCTACTTTGGTCGCCGGATCGCCATTATTTTCGATCGCGATGACATGCTCCGCATAGGCGGCTGATTCCCGGTGCACCAGGTAATCGTTCGGATCGATGCGAATTCTCCAGACTTCCGCAAAGCTGTTCTGCTCGCCGCGCTTCGACAGCACGACATCGAATTCCTCTTGTTGTGCCGGAAAGCGCAACGACTCGTGAAACGTGCGCGTCATCTGCCGCGCCTCGCCGGTTGTTTCCCATTCGCCATAGATGCTGCTGAAGCTTCTCGACCAGGCAACATTGCCCGTATCCGGCTCGACGATCTCGAACGAATACTTGCCACGCAGCGTCTTGTCGATCGGCTGGCCGAGGTTGCCCGAGAAGGGCAACGGCTCCAGCACGACCCGGTCCAGGCTGAAGATTTCTGTGTCGCTGTTCCCCGTATGGTAGAAGTCGACTCTCATCGTCTGCGGATTCGCAGCGAACGAGTTATGCGCTGCGAACAGAGAAATGACACTCAGGCAAAAAGCGATACGCCGCATCTGGTCGTCCTTTACTTAAATGAGAGATTCCAGGCGCATGGGAGAACCATCGAAGAAGCGGCTCAGTCGAAACGGTGACATGTCGATGCCCGGGTCATTGCCGGTCAACAAAGCAGCCACGGCTTTGCCCGCGCCCGGCCCGATACCGAATCCGTGGCCGCTGAGGCCCGTTGCAATGTAGAAACCGGGGATATCGTCGGATTCACAAATTACCGGCACGACGTCCGGTGTCGTCTCCACCATGCCCGCCCAGCTTTCCGTGAATGCAATTCCCCTCAATTGTGGAAACACCTCGTCCAGGTTCTTGCGGATCTTTTTCAAAACGCCACTGTTGGGTAGCGGATTCAGAACACGGTTCTTTTCGAACGGTGACTCTTCATCCAGTGCCCAGTTGCGGGGCGTCATCAGCTCGTCGAGAAAAGGACGCCCGATCGAAATTCTCAAGGCGCTGATTTCGTTCAACAGCGCCGGCAAGAATTTGAAGGAGAAGCGGAATGTCGACGGGGTGATGAAATGGTCGAGCACGGAACCATGAGCGATCGTGTAACCACCATCCTGGCGTCGCCGAATGCCGATTTTGGTGTCGAAAACATTGCCGTTGAGGATAACTTCTGCCGGTGCTGTGCGTACTACGGTGCCGCGCACCTGCAGTTGCGGCAACGAAATTCCCAGCGAACGGCAAAACATGGCCGACCACGCGCCTGCGGCGCACAGCGCAACGGAGGTGCGTACCGACCCGTGTTCCGTCACGACTGATGACAGGCGGCCACCCTCCGTCTCTATGCCACGCACCGCGCAGGATGTCAGGAGCGTCGCACCGCAGCGCGCCGCAGCCCGGGCAATTGCAGGGCCCGCCTTGTGGGGTTCCGCGCGGGCATCGCTCGCCGTGTACATCGCGCCCAGCCAACGCGAAGAGGCGCCACTGACGTGCTTGTCGAGTTCCTTGCCTTCGATGACCTGCGTATCGAGCCCATACTCCCTGGCGGTCGCCAGCCACTGTGAATATTTTCCGAGTACCTTGTCACTGTCCGTCAGGTACAGGCAGCCGCTTCGGGTAAAGCCGACATCCTCTCCGGTCTCGACCTCCAGCGTGTCCCAGATGCGCATACTCTCGAGCATCATAGGTATTTCTCGCGTATCCCGGCCCTGGCAACGTACCCAGCCCCAGTTGCGTGCCGACTGCTCGCCGGCGATGTGACCTTTCTCGCACAGCACCACGTCCACGCCTTGCTTTGCCAGAAACCACGCTGTCGATACACCCATAATTCCGCCACCGATGATTACGACGTCGGCTTTCTCCGGACAGGATGCGGGGGGCGTGAACGGCTTGTCCCAGACGCTGGATACCGTTTTTTCATTGTTATCGGAATTCATTGACCCGAAGGTTACAGCGGCGCGCCCGGGGATGCACTCACAACATGTATTGCGTATTCTTCGCTGCGATGAAACTGTGGCTACGAATTGGCCTGATGCTATGCATCTGGCTCGTCGCGTGCGCGGCTCCCGAGGTCCTGGAGCCGAGAGATGGCGCCGTTCCACCGGGCGTGGACCTCTCCGGGAACTGGGTCTTGCGCGAAATCCCCCCGGCTGAGCGACGCCGCATCGCCGAAGCCATCCGCAAGACGGATGGCGTAGACGACAGCGAAGTGTTCGGGCGAACGCAACAGAATCGAAGCAGAAGCCGCGGCCGGAGCGGCTCGTTCAAAGGCGGTCTCGTTTATGTTTTTCTCGAAACAGGCAGCGCGCTCAAGGTCACGCAGACTCCACACGGCCTGTTCATCAGCTTTGACCGTTCAGTCGTCGAGGAATTTCGATTTGGCGAAAACCGAACCGTGAGCGTGGGCGAAGTCGAGGCACGGCGGGTCACCGGTTGGGAAGCGAATCAACTCGTTGTCGAAACACTGGACAAGAACGGCATGAAACTCACCGAACGCTTTCAATTGCTCGACAGTGGCGACGTCTTGCAACGGCAGATAACCTTCCGCAGCAAGAAACTTGAAGAAGAAACGGTCGTCCAGGAATTTGACAGGGTCGACTAGGTGCCGGCAGTTAACGGCAGGTACTTGGTAAGCAGCGCACGCAGACGCAGTTTGCCTTTCCTGTGCTGCTCGATAATAACCGGCAGGTATCCGAGTTCTTCGACACACCATAGTGTCGTCACCCTGGATGAACCCTCTCTTTGATGTTGAATACCTACTGCATCGAATTTTCCGAAGGGGACGGTCACTGACCTGGTCCCAACGTTGGAAATCGACAGGTGTTTGAGTTCCTCGGCGTCCTGCAAGAAATATCTCTCCCTTTCGCCGCCGTTCATCAGGTCATACATGAGGCCATATTGCAGGGACACCCGATCGTGAACTTCGCCGTCAAGTGAGGCTTGAAAATCCTCGCCATTAATCAAACCGGTCACTTCGCGCGCATTCCAATTGAAATCCAGATCGACTATGTCGTGTTCTTTTGAAATTGTGTCAGCGGATCGATATTGAATCGGCAAAATGTTGCCTTCGCGCTCGGAGAACCAGGATTTTTCGCGGATCGAACCGCCAGCGAACATCCTGGACATACCCGTTGCCTCGATCACCGATTCCGCAAAATATCCGTGTTCCGTCTTTTCGAACTGGGTTTGCAGTTTGCCACCAAGAACGCTTATCCGTATTTCGTATTCAGCCACGTGCGGCGTCAGCATGGATCCGGCAAAAGCCGGCATCCCTGGCAGTGCCAGGCAGATCAATGAAAGGATGCTGCTGATTTTCAGATTCAGACTTCTGGACATTTGCGGTCTCACTGCCCCCCGCGCTGTGCAAGAATCTCTTTAGACCGTCGAACCAGGGAATTGGTTGCATCCTCCATTTGCTGCCGATATTCCTCCATGGCATCGAGCCGTGTATCCGCAGGCACCGCCAGTGGTTCACCAATCGCATAAACGACGCGGGCGAACGGCTTCGGGATCATGAAATTATCCCATCGGTTGAGGTGCCAGGCACGGTCGGCGGCACAAGCCAGTGGCACCAGCCGTGCACCGCCAATGCGCGCCATCAGGATGGCGCCGGGCTTGAATTTGAACTTTGGGCCCGCGGGACCGTCGGCGGTCGTGACGACCGATATACCGCGTTTCATCATTTTCTGCATGTCGCGCAGTACGAGTGCGCCTGTCTGGTTTGCCGAACCACGAATAACCTCGGCACCCCAGGCCTCCGCGATTCGGGTGGGAACTTCCCCGTCTACTGAAGCGGAAATCAGAAAGCAGGCACGAAATCCGCGGCGAATCCATTGCCGAATCAGCCGGGAGCACAATATGTGGTGCTGGTGCCAGTAGCAGGGCGCATATGCCCGTTTAGTGTCGGCCAGGATCTGTTCTGCCACCTCACTACCGACGACCCGTTCGACGCGATAGGAAGCGTTCAAAAGGAAAAACGCAAAACGGATAAGCGGCTCCCCAAGGAAATACAGAAGCCTTCGACCGCGCGACATCGAGCGTCGGGATGCGGTGCTGCGGCGCGACTCTACTGTTCCGCATTCAGGTTCCGTGCGTCGAGTCGTCATCAAACGAGTTTGCAGTACCGATCGAGTACCGGTCAATGTAATATTGCGCCTGCCTGAAATAGCCCTGCTCATCGTAATTCATGAATATACCGGCCCCCGAAATACGGCGCCCGCCGGGCCCTGACGAACCCGTTGCACTCGGTATCGATCCGGATACCCTCGATCTCCTGAAGCGACTGCGGGAAAGCTACGGCAATGTCGTTACGATGACGAAGCCGAATGGCCGCGAGGCCATATTTATCAACGACGCCGACGAAATCCGCCAACTCCTGGTGCGGCATCATGAAAGGTACCGCAAGGGGCCGGGCTTTGAACGGGTGAAGATGCTGCTCGGCAATGGCCTGATTGTCAGTGACGGTGAAACCTGGCGGCGCTCCCGGACGATGATCCAGCCGGCATTCAGTCGGCAAAACGTGCATCGGCTGATTAGTGTGATGGTGCTGTGCTGCGAACGGACGCGAACACGCTGGGAAGATGTAGCGCGAAAGAAAGGGCGAATCAACATCACGCAAGAGACGAGTGATTTTGCGCTCGAACTGATCATGCGTGCAATCTTCGGGTCCGACTACGAAGACGAGATTATGCGCGATGGCGCAAATCCGTTCTCGTTCCTGAGCCAGAACTCGACGCGCGACCTGCGAGTTGTAATGAAAGCACGCGAATTGCGAGAACTGCTGCTGCATATCATTGCACGCCGGCGAGAATCGGTCATACGCGATCAATACGATTTTCTTTCGATCTATCTTTCCACAAGCGACAAGGACGGCAATGCATTTAGCGACAAAGAATTGCTGGATGAATTGATGACGCTTATTGTCGCAGGCTACGAGACTTCTGCCGGCACACTGAACTGGGCTTGGTACCTGCTGGCGCAGCATGCCGATGTCGACAAGAAGCTTCGGCATGAAGCGCAAATTCGGATACCCGACGCCGCAATGATCGATGCCGAATCGCTTACCGCCATGGCATACGCGCAGCAATTCATCGAAGAGACTCTGCGACTGTATCCACCTGTCTGGCTGTTTACGCGGAGTGCGATCGAGGACGATGCGCTGATCAATTTTGACCTGCCTGTGGGATCGGATATTTACCTGTCGCCATATATCCTGCACCGCACAGCCGAATACTGGCCTGACCCGGACAGCTTCGATCCGGAACGATTCGGGCCCGGCAGCCAATACAGCAAAGGCGACCGACCCTATTTTCCATTTTCGCTGGGCCCGCGACGCTGCCTGGGCGAATATTTTTCTTTCCTCGAGATGAAGATCCATCTTGGTATGCTAGTGCAACAATTTCGTATGACACTCTTGGATGACGATGAACCGGGCCTGGATCTCGGCATAAACTTGCGCTCGCGAAACGATATTTATCTGCGCCCGGTATTGCGCGAGCAAGTATAGATGTTGTTGTACGACAGCCTGACGCATATCCTCGTCGATACGCGTGATAAACCACGAAACATCCGTTTCATTGACGGCGCGAAGGATGAATCGAGGATTTCCTTTGCCGACCTGTGGGACGATGCCGTTTCCTTTCTCGGGCATCTGCAGAATCGTGGCATGGGGCGCGGTGATGAACTCATCATTTTTACGAAGTCCAACCGAAAATTTCTGACCGCGTTCTGGGCCGCTGTACTCGGTGGGATGGTGCCGGTACCGGTGGCCGTGGGAATCAGTGACGAACATCGCGTGAAACTTTTCCGCATCATGAGGCAGTTGCAGCGTGCCACCATTTATTCAGACCACGAGCAACTTAAAAACCTAATGGATTACGCGAGGCCACGGGATTTTGTCGGCATCATGGAGAAGCTTGAGTCGCGATCCGTTATTGACGAAGAAATCGGGGCAGGGCAGGCGGGAGACGTGATCGAACCGAATCCTGATGACACGGCCCTCATCCAGTATTCATCGGGTTCGACCAGCGACCCGAAAGGTGTATGCCTGACACACGTCAACCTGACAACGAATATTCGCGCAATCATCGAAAGCTTGGCATGGGATCCAAATGATAAGAGCCTCAGCTGGATGCCGCTCACGCACGATATGGGGCTTATCGGTTTCCACTTGAGCGTGCTGGCAGCCGGCATGAGTCATGCGCTGATGGACACGGGCGTATTCGTGCGCAGACCGCTCCTCTGGATGACCAGGGCGAGCGAACTCAAGGCGACGCAGCTCTGCTCGCCGAATTTCGGCTACAAGCACTTCCTGAAGGCGTTTCAGCGCAAAGGCCTGGACGACCACGATCTCTCGTCTGTCCGGTTGATCCTGAACGGGGCCGAGCCGATTTCCTGGGACCTGTGCGAGGAATTCCTGCATGCGCTGGCTCCATTCGGCCTGAAGCGCACCGCGATGTTCCCGGTCTACGGGCTGGCGGAAGCCACCGTCGCGGTCACGATCCCCACACCCGGCCAGGAGTACAGTCGGATCGTCGTCGACCGCCACGATTTACGCGTCGGCGAACCCTACAGGAAGCTGCAATACGGCGACGCAGATGCCGTCAGCTTCGTCAAAGTCGGCCGCGCGATTCGCGACTGCGAGATTCGCATCGTGGACGATGACGGCAATATTCTCGATGAAGAACTGGTCGGACATATCCAGGTCAAGGGAGCCAGCGTGACCAAAGGCTTGTATGACGGTAACGAGGCCGGCGACGGGTTATTCACGGGCGATCACTGGCTGCGAACCGGGGATTGCGGCGCCCTCGTCGATGGTGAACTCGTCATCACCGGCCGCGCCAAAGACATCATTATCGTCAACGGACAGAATTACTACCCCCATGACCTGGAGGAAATAATCGCGAATCTTGACGAACTCGATCTCGGAAAAGTGGTTGTTTGCGGCGTCAGCCCGGTGCGCAATCAAACCGAAGAGCTACTGGTCTTTGTAATATTCCGTCACGATATCGAATCGTTCCGGCCCCTGGCACGAGCCGTGCATGACATCATCGGCACGCATGCCGGCCTCGAGGTCAATCATGTAATACCGGTTACGCGCATACCCAAGACAACCAGCGGTAAGCTACAACGGAACAAGCTCGCCGATGCTTATCTCGACGGCGAGTTCGATGCGACGGTCGGTGCATTGTCTGAAGTTGCGGGCGGTGCGGACGGGCTCGATGACGATCCGCTCGTCCGGGAACTCGAACTCATTTGCCGCGAGTTTTCGAAGGAACGGAGGATCGGTCCGGACGATAACCTGTTTGAAGTCGGTGTGAGTTCTCTTACACTGACGGAAATCGTGCTGGCCATCGACGAGCGTTATCCCGGAAAAATAGATATAAGCGACCTCTTCGACCACCCCACAATTCGCGAACTCGCCAGTTTCATTCGACGATAGGCGCAAGATGACACATTCAAAGATCGCCGGAACCGGTGGTTATTTGCCCGAGCGGGTGATGACCAATCAGGAGTTCGAAAAAATCGTCGACACCTCCGACGAGTGGATACGCGAGCGCTCCGGTATCAAGCGGCGTCATATAGCGGCAGAAGGGGAGACCACCTCCGACATGGCCGTCGCGGCTGCCCGGCAGGCAATTAGCGCTGCCGGCATCGAGAACAGCGACATCGACCTGATCATCGTGGCAACCACGACGCCGGACAAGGTTTTTCCGAGCACAGCATGCATCGTGCAGCGCCAGCTCGGGATTCGCAGAATCGCCGCATTCGATGTGCATGCGGCCTGTTCCGGCTTCATCTACGGCCTCGACATCGCGGATCGTTTTATCCGCACCGGAGGGGCCGGCTGCGCGCTTCTGATCGGATCGGAGACCTACTCCCGCATACTCGACTGGACAGACCGCAGCACCTGCGTGTTGTTTGGCGACGGCGCAGGGGCCGTCGTGCTGCGCGCGGCCGGGGAACCCGGCGTCATTTCGACCCATATCCACGCGGACGGCAAACACGAGGCCATGTTGCAGGTGCCGGCCGGTATCTCATCCGGCTACAAGCAGGTCCGCGAGGAGGCCGCTTATATTCACATGAATGGGCATGCAGTATTCCGAAAAGCGGTCTCTGCTCTCGGTACGATCGCGCGCGAGACCCTCGACGGCAATGACATCGACAAGCACGACATCGCGTGGTTTATTCCGCACCAGGCCAATCTGCGCATCATCACGGCAGCCGCGAAAAAGCTCGACCTGCCCATGGAGCGGGTCGTCGTAACCGTCGAAGATCACGCGAATACGTCCAGCGCCTCGATCCCGCTGGCGCTGGATGTCGCGGTGCGTGACGGCCGCATCAAGCGCGGCGAACTGCTGCTCTTCGAAGCCTTCGGCGCCGGACTCACCTGGGGGTCCGCCCTGGTCCGGTATTAGTTCCAGAGCGGCAAAAGTATTTTCCGCAAGACCAATTTTTTTCCAAGAGAACGCTTATAAGGTGCTGTTTTTTCTAAATTTCTTTAGCTCATCGCCGTAACTGCTAGAATTACGCCCGCCAAAACAAGCACCTCAGAACGTGCGCTAATAACAAGGCACCATAAAAATATAAAAGGGGAAAATTATGGATCTCGCAAAAATCGTAAGGCTGGTAGGTCTGTTGTTTGCGGTTGTGGCAGCGTTTGTCACGATACCGCAGGCGGCGCTGATATTAGCGCTCCTCGGCCTCGCGGCGGGCTGGTTCGTCGAGGAGGAGCGGCGGACTATTTTCTTTTTATTCACCCTCACGCTGGCCCTGGCACATGGGGCATTGACCCCGATTCCACAGGTCGGTCCTTACATTACCGATGTCCTGGCTAACGTCAGCGCACTGGTGAATGCGGCTGCGATTACGGTGCTCGTGATGATCATGATCGAGCGCGTGAAACCGTAATTGCTT
>JBFFKF010000045.1:0-19152 GCA_041555515.1 Woeseiaceae bacterium | reverse complement strand
GGCCGTGTCGTGGCGCAGCTCGCCGGCGATCCCGAAAAAGCGGTCCAGTTCCGCCACCGTCACGTCCTGCAGGAAGCGGAAACCGCCGCACCCCAGCCTGGAGGCGAATTCGATGATGTTGCGGCCGGCGATGGACGGCCCGATGAGGTATTTTCCCTCCCGGATGAACTTGCCGTTGAGGATTCCGAAAAAGAAGCCGGTCTCGTTGCGCTCGGCGAAGCGGGCCTGCAGGTTGTCCAGGAAGGCCTGGCTCTTGTCCGCCACCTTGATGTTCAGAATGCTCGAATAGAAGGATTCATTCTGTAACTGGCGAATGACCTTGTTGTGATCGAACATCAGCGGGCGCGGCGGGCGGCCGGCGCCATAAATGATTGCAGGTACCTTGCCCTCGCGACGCAGGCGGCGGCTCGCACCTTTCCCCTGGTCCTCGCGCAATTCTGCAATCAGGTCGAAATCTTGTTTCATGAGATTGCTCCCGAAATTAACAATAACTGATTGAATTGATGGCCGTTTCCGGCCTTTTCCAAACCATCCCGATCGCGACCAATCGGGACAGGGCGCGCATCATAGCCCAATAACGGCCAGGTGTCAGCCCAAAGGCGGGATTGGATTCTGACCAGGTCAGTCGACGTAAAGCGAGCTGACAGACTCCTCGTCGGCGATGCGGCGCATCGTCTCGCCGAGCAGCTCGGCGGTGGACAGCTGGCGGATTTTCTTGCACGCCTGCGCGTCCTCGCGCAGCGGAATCGTGTCGGTGACCACGATCTCGTCCAGCTCCGATTCGTCGATCCTCGATACGGCCGGCCCTGACAGTACCGGGTGCGTGATGTAGGCGGTGACCGTTATCGCACCGCGATTCTTTAGTACGCTCGCTGCCTGACACAGCGTGCCGGCAGTGTCGACCATGTCGTCAATCATGACGCAGTTCTTGCCCGCGACTTCACCGATGATGTTCATGACTTCGGACTGGTTGGCCTTGGAACGCCGTTTATCAATGATGGCGAGATCAGCGTCATCGAGCCTTTTTGCGAGCGCGCGGGCGCGGATAACGCCGCCGACGTCGGGCGAAACGACGACCATGTGGTCGTATTTCTGTTTCCAGACGTCGCCGAGCAGCACTGGCGACGCGTAGACGTTGTCGACGGAAACGTCGAAGAAACCCTGGATCTGGTCCGCGTGCAGGTCGACGGTCAGTACCCGGTCGACGCCTGCGGTACCAATCATTTTGGCGACGAGTTTGGCAGTGATCGGTACCCTGGCCGCGCGCGGGCGCCGGTCCTGTCTGGCGAATCCGAAATAGGGGATGACCGCGGTAATCCTGGCAGCGGAGGCACGGCGCGCCGCATCGATCATGACCAGCAGTTCCATGAGGTTTTCCGCCGTCGGGGGGCAGGTCGGCTGCACGATAAAGGTATCCCTGCCGCGAATGTTCTCGAGGATTTCGACCTGGATCTCGCCGTCGCTGAAGCGGCCGACCTGGATTTTGGCCAGCGGGGTACGCAGAACCCGGGCGATGTCGTGAGCAAGCTTGGGATTGGCGTTTCCCGAGAATATTGCCATTGTCGCCGGATCCACGGCTTCACCTCACAATGTTCGGATAGTTCTGATGATCGGGTCGGTCCCCGGGATTGGCTGGGGTGGCAGGATTCGAACCTGCGCATGACGGGATCAAAACCCGTTGCCTTACCACTTGGCTACACCCCATTCCACCCAGGCGAACCAGCGTCTTCATGCGCTTTCCGCACCTTTCCCCCAGTTTGACACGTTCTGCCGCGCGTTCGTTGCGCGCAATTGTGAGGGGCGCACCAGGTGCTGTCAACGACCTACCTGAATACCCAGTTATCGATGACCAGGCGCACTTTTACGTCCTCATTGACCGCGGTCAGGCGACGCGGCAACAGCTGTCCGCCGCCTTCACGGTACTGCGTGAAATCGACCTGCCAGTTTGACTGATGCAATTTCGCCAGTTGGCCATCATGGCCGAACTCGGTTTCTGCGGGGACAGCCGGATCGGGTATGCCCAGCGCCCAGAAGCGCAGGCTCGTGACCGGGATCGTCCAGCCATACATCTGCCGGAGTTCCGCCTCTGCGTCCCGCAGCTCGGTGACGGCGCCATCATTGTCGGTAAGCGTGAGTTCCCCGCCGTCGCCGTTGATGAAAACGGTACCGATTCCCAACGGGCCGTTGATCCGGGCGCGATACACGATACCGTCCTGCCGCCATCTGAGTTGGCCGTTAAAGCCTTCGTCGCCCGCACTGACACCGATGCGCCCGGCGAACTCCCATGCATCGACGCCGGCAAGGATGGCCTGGCGGGAGTCCCAGTCGCCCAGTTCGGGCAGCATCACGCCGCCGCGGGTTGCACAGGCGGATATCAGCGCAACGAGCAGCAGCAGTGCGTTCTTGAATTGTCCCGGCAAGGCCTGCCGGGCCTCAGGGTTGGCCGTTGAGCAGGCGCTCGCGAACATCTTGCAGAAAATCGTTGCCCGGAAACAGCAGTTCGGCATCGTCCAGCCTGGATCTGGCTTCGTCCTGCCGGTCGAGCGCCCAGAGGACTTCGACGATGTGCGCCGCAACTTCCGGATCGCGGAACAGCTCGTATGCGCGTTCGAGATGCACCAGCGCTTCACCATTATTACCCTGCCGGTACAGCACCCATCCCCAGCTGTCGATAATCGCCGCGCTGTCGGGGTCCAGCTCGAGTGCCTTGTGGATCAGTCTCGCCGCCTCGTCATACTGATCGGTGCGATCGGCCAGCGTGTAACCCAGGGCATTCAGGCTCATGGCGCTGTCAGGCCAGCGTCTTGCCGATTGTCGATACAAGGCAATCGCATCGTCGAGTCGATTCATGCGCAGTAGCAGTTCGGCCTTGCCCAGATGGACGCCCTCGCTGTCTGGACGATAGGCGACAACCTTGTCGTAATAGTCCAGTGCTTCGGGGTACCTTTCGAGTGACGCTAGCAACTGCGCCTGTGCCTGCAGCATGTCGACCGCGAAATTCGGATTGATCTCGGCGAATTCAGCCAGGTGTTTCAGTGCCTGCTCTTCCTCGCCCATCTGCGCCATGATGCCCGCCGCCCGGCGCTGCGACATGACGGCATTGCTGCCACGCGTAACCTGGGCGTAATAACGGATTGCCTGCTCGTTCTGCTCATTGCGGTCGGCAATACGGCCGAGGTACCACAAAGCGTCCATCGTAAATTGTCCGCTTGCCAGCAGGTCCTGGAAATCGTCGCGGGCTGCGTCGAGACGATCGAGCCGGAAATTGATGATCGCCATCAAGCGCAGCGCATCGGTGCGATTAGGCTGTTCGAGCAGTATCTGGTTGACCTGGCTCAACGCATCATCGTCACGGCCCGCGGACAGTAGCATGATAGAGAGCTCGAGCCGCGCTTCCGGATCCGGATCGGGATCGTCACCGATCAGGCGCGAGGTATAGTCGATCGCCCCTTCCTCGTCACCGCTAATTAACATTGCGCGCGCATACAAAAGGTGTGGTTTGACCCAATCGGGCTCTATCTCGAATGCTGCCCTAGCCCGCTTGCTCGCGACTTCCGCGTCGCCGGCCTGCAGCGCCAGGACCGCAACGGCGTAGTGAGCCTCGGCGGAGTCCTCGTAAGGCCGCGCGAGCCGTCGCATCAACTCGTAAGCCGACTCTGAATCTTCGCTCGAGAGGAAAGGAATGAGTGCGAGCAGACGTTGGTCCGCGGGTTCATGGCCGCGCTTCAGTAATTCCTCGAAGTGGCGCTGGGACCTCCTGATCGAACCGGTCCGCAGGTAAAGCTGCGCAACATACAGCAGGGCCTCATCGTTACCGGCATCCAGCTTCAGCCAGCGCTTTGCGGACCTGAGCGCATCGTCGTTGAATCCGTAGCTGTAGCCGACGCGGGTCGCTTGCTGGGCAATCGCGGGATCGTCGCTCAACTCCGCGGCCGCACGGTAGGCACTCGTCGCTTCCTGGTACTGACTGTTCTGCAGGGCCGTCTCGGCCGCCAGCAGGAGGTCGGAGATTTCTTCCGTATCGTCTGCAAATGCGGGGGGTGACGCGAACAGGAGCATGATTGACATGCCGAATGCCAGGCGCTGCAATGCTTTTCTAATGCGATTCAATAGATTGATCCTGCTCGTATCGTCTGTGGCAATTTTCCATTCCAGGTGGACACAGACAAGGAACTACGTCATCAGTTCGCTTATGATACGCATTAAGTTTCACCGTGATCCTTTAAAACCAAGATGTCCTTCCAAATACTCGGGCTGAACCATAACACGGCGCCTGTCGAAATACGTGAGCAGGTGATCTATTCGGGGGACGACGTCGGGCGGGCGCTAAACGAACTCGTGCGACTGCAAGGTATTGATGAAGCAGTAATTCTTTCCACCTGTAACCGTACCGAATTCTACCTGGAATCCGACAATAGCGGAGTGGCGGCCGTGGAGTCGTGGCTCAAGGGTGACCAGGCGTTGGGCCAGGATGCCGAAGCAGCCCTGTTTTCGTTGAACAGCGAGGAAGCAATCCGCCACCTGTTTCGAGTCGCCTGTGGACTGGACTCCATGGTACTTGGCGAACCGCAGATCCTCGGGCAGCTAAAGGACGCGTTCCGCCAGGCAGAGCAATCGGCAACCGTCGGGTCACACTTGAAAAGACTCTTTCACCACACTTTTTCGGTGGCAAAAAAGGTTCGTACCGACACGGAGATTGGCTCGAGCCCGGTCTCTGTCGCTTATGCCGCGGTCAATCTCGCGAACCAGTTTTTCGCCGGCTTCTCGAAACACACGGCACTGCTCATCGGTGCCGGTACGACCATCGAACTGGTTGCCAGGCACCTGTATGGCAAAGGTCTGGGCCGCATGTTCGTTGCCAACCGGGATTTCGCCCGCGCCCAGAGCGTCGCGTCGCAATTCGACGGCTTCGCGCTGCCGTTATCAGAGATCGAGGGCACGCTGCCCGAGGCAGACATTCTGATCAGTTCAACCGCGAGCACCGAGCCGATTATTACCACCGAACAAATGGAAAGCGCCATTCGGGCACGCAAGCGCAAGCCGATCTTTGCGGTCGACATCGCCGTACCGCGGGACCTGGAAGCAGGTATCGCCGAGCTGGACGATATATATCTGTATACGATCGATGACCTGGACAAGGTCATTGACGAGGGCAAGAGTAACCGCGAAGCTGCCGTTATCGACGCCAATCGAATTCTCGACGATGAAACGCAGCGTTACCTGAATATCGAACGCAGCAAGGAGGTCGCGCCGATCATCACCGCCTTGCGGGATCATGGAGACGCAATCAGGCATGAAGTGCTGGAACAGGCACGCCGCAGGCTTGCGAGAGGCGCGGACCAGGAAGAGGTCCTGGACTATGTCACCTCGTCACTGCTCAAGAAAATACTACATCAGCCGAGCGTCCGCCTGCGGCAGGCCGGTGAACAATCGGACCAGGAATTTATCGATACGATCCGCGAGCTTTTCGGCCTCGAAAAGAGCGATTGAAGCGTGAGAGACTCGGTCAGAAACAAGCTCGAATCCACTCGCGACCGGTTCGAGGAAATCGAAGGACTGATGGCGGATCCGGAAATCATCGCCGACCAGAACCGCTTTCGCGACCTTTCCAAGGAATACGCGCGCCTGGAACCAATTATCGGCCTGTTTCAAAAATACGAGACGCTCCGAAGCGACATAGCGGCCGCAACCGAAATGGCCGAAGACAGCGATGAGGAAGTTCGCCAGATGGGCCGGGAAGAACTGGCGGGCCTGGAAGAAAAACGCGAGTCACTCGAACTCGAACTCAAGAAAGCGCTGATTCCGCCGGACCCGCATGATGACAGTAACGTCTATCTCGAAATTCGCGCGGGAACCGGTGGCGACGAAGCGGCAATCTTTGCCGGGGATCTGTTTCGCATGTATTCGAAATACGCGGAATCGATGAAATGGCCGATGGAAGTCCTCAGTGCGCGGGAAGGTGAACACGGCGGCTACAAGGAAATCGTCAGCCGCGTTACCGGAAGCGGCATCTATGCCAGGCTCAAATTCGAGTCCGGCGCGCACCGCGTGCAACGCGTACCTGCCACGGAATCGCAGGGGCGTATACACACCTCCGCATGCACTGTCGCAGTGCTCGCCGAACCGGATGAAGTAGAGGAAATCGAAGTTAATCCGAACGACCTGCGCGTCGATACTTTCCGCGCTTCGGGCGCAGGCGGCCAACACGTCAATAAGACGGACTCCGCGGTCAGGTTGACCCACTTGCCGAGCGGCATCGTTGTCGAATGCCAGGACGAGCGATCACAGCACAAGAACAAGGCCCGTGCGATGTCGCTGCTACAGGCAAAACTCCTCGACGCCGAAATAGCGCAGCGCGAGACAGAGCAGGCGCAGAAAAGAAAGTTGCTGGTAGGGTCGGGCGACCGTTCGGAACGCATCCGTACCTATAACTACCCGCAAGGCCGGGTGACCGATCACCGCATCAATCTCACCTTATATAAGCTATCCGAAATTCTTGAAGGCGATCTCGACCAGGTCATCGACCCCCTGACCAGCGAATACCAGGCTGACCGGCTCGCGGCACTCAACGAATAATTCCTGTAATCGCTTGATCAATTTCTAGCAGATCAATGCGCCCAAATGAAACAGCTTTGGAGAATCGCGAGACAAGAATCCGTGTCGGACACGACGCAGATTTAGTCAAACTCACTTCAGTCTGAACTAGCGCGATTCCCTCAAGTAGATTCTGGAATTGCCGCGAGCCCTGGGGAGCAGTCGACGAAAGTAAGTGTGATCCGTTTCACCGCAATTTCACCGCGGAATTGCTAACTTTGAAGAATGGGGACGGATGCACGGTGCGCAGGCCTCTCGAGGACGGATCCATCGTGACGCAGTCCCCAACTCTTTTTCTATTCCCCCTGCAGTACGCACCAAAGCTGCCTTTGACAGAAATGCGCGAATGCATCTGGTCGCGCGTCTGAATCTGGCTCGACTCCACCTCCGAAGTTAAGCGCGCGGGCGAGTGCCAGATTCGTGGAATCCGCGGCATGGTTTCCGCCGACGGCAGATACGCGCCGCAATAATACGGCAGTGACTCGCTACGGAATTCCCTCGATCGCCATGCAGGATGCGAAGACTTTCGCTCAGGACATTTTCAAATGTAACAACGGAAAAGGAAGACCTCGCCCGTCGAACGGCGATCGTCCGATAATTTCAAAACCGACATGCTCATAAAATCCGATTGCCTGGGCGTTCTGTTCGTTTACATCGACTTTTGTTGCGCCGGCTTCTTCTGTTGCATACCGGGTCAGGAACTTGCCAACGGAGTTCCCCCGATAATCCGGTTCGATAAAAAGCATTTCGATACGGTCATCGAGAATGCCGATAAATCCGACAATTTTCCCGGCCGTGTTCTTTACACAATCCAGATTAACCGCATCGAGATACTTGCCGATCACCAATGATCTCAAACTGGCAATATCTTCGTCCGTCAAAAAATCATGTGTTGCACGAACAGATGCTTCCCAGACATCGGTGATTTCGGCATAGTCTTCTTTACGCGCCGGGACGATCTTGAATTCTATTTCCTGCAATTTCCCTGTTGTCCTGAGTGGCGCTTCATGATTCCCTGGTGAAAGACTAACATATACGCATATTGCCGGATTCGGCTGGACGAAATGCTGCAAGCAGGAATACAAAAAGACAGAGTTTCGGATCTCTATCGCAAGATCGCGCCGTCGTATGACCTGTGGGCCCGGCTGACCGAGACCAAAGCGCGCAACCGCTGCCTGGAGCTTGCGTCGATTCGGGACGGTGAATCGGTACTCGAGGTAGCAGCCGGCACCGGCCTTGCGTTCGAAAAAATACTGAGAATGAATCCGACGGGGCGCAATGCGGGGATCGACCTCACCGAAGCCATGCTGAACCGTGCCAGGAAACGGGCGGCGAAATCCGGAACCGAAAATTACAGCCTGGGTATCGGCGATGCTTATTCACTGGAGTTTCCCGATAATGATTTCGATGTCCTGATCAACAACTACATGTTCGACCTGTTGCCGGAGAAGGATTTCCCGCAGGTACTTTCTGAATTCAAGCGAGTGCTACGTCCTGGCGGCCGACTCGTTTTGGTTAACATGACTGGCGGCATACGCTGGTATAACCGCATCTGGGAGCTGATTTACCGAATCAATCCGGCGTGGCTGGGTGGTTGCCGAGGGGTGCAAATGCTGCCATTCGTCGAGGAATGCGGTTTTAGCAATGCGCGAAGAGAGTATCTAAGCCAGATGACATTTCCATCCGAAATCATTTTTTCTGTGGCCCCTCGAGACAACCATTAAGCACAACGGTCGATTATCGACCGTGATTCTTATGATCGTGCCCGTAAGCTCGCCCTGTTTCGACCTGTCGAACTCTGCAGGGAGAGAATGATGCGCCAGCGTCGGTGCACCAACAAGGATGCACAGTGTAGCTGGCTAATAGACCAACAGCCGCCCTGCAATATGGTGGCGGCTTATATTACGCGGATACTTTTCCCGTATTGACCGGCTCAATCTTCACGGGCTCATTCGGGGCGGACGCCTTGGGCGCGGACACCTTCGGCTTTTCGCCCATATCGATTTTGCCTTTAAACCGAGCGCCGTCTTCCATAACGATACGACCACAGTAAATATTGCCCGTAACCTCGGCACCTTTTGCCAGTGACACGATTCCCTCACTGTGAATATCACCAATGAGCTGTCCTTCGACAATGACAGAACTCGCGTGAATGTCTGCTTTAACCCGACCTTCCTTGCCAACAGTAAGATGCTTTTTGTGATGGGCAATTGTGCCTTCGATGTTGCCTTCAATTACGAGATCTTCATCGGCCGACAACTCTCCTTTAAATACAAGCGTCGGTCCGATCACTGACACGTTTTTTGATCTTATCGGTCGCGTCTCTCCGATTTTCGGCGGTGATGCCAGCTCAGCACCATGGTCACCGTCTGCTCTCTTGAACATTGCCATTTTGCCTCCGCATAAGTCTCCGTGTTGACCCTGGAATCCAAGCTTCAAGGATACTCCAAAACTCTTGCCGAGGTTAGCGTGACATAACGGTGCGCCGAAGACCGCTTCGGGTCACGAGAAGTGTATGCATTTAGAGACACCGGCGATCATACCGGGCAGAAAAACCATTTCCTGTCCGAGCGGCAGGAATGAACCACCGCTCTAAAGTTGCTTGCGCAAATAATTCAAAACGTCGGAGCGTGTTATCAGCCCGAGGAATTCATCGCCGTCCGTTACCGCAGCGTAGGGCTGGACCTGCAACATCGCGACAAGGTTATTGATGCTGGTATTTTTCTCCAAGCGAATAAACTCGGTTTGCATGGCGTCTCGCACTGGCGCATTCATCAGTTCCGGCTTGCCGAAAACGAACCTGATGATCGTATCTTCCGTGACGATACCGACGAGATTGCTGCCGTCCATTACCGGTAGCTGCGAGAAGCCGGCATTTCTAAGTCGATTGTGTGCCGTCGTAAGGACGTCGGTCGGTCCGACCGTCACAGTGGCATGTTCCTCGTGCGGCCTGCCGATCAGATCTCGCAGATCGCCATACGTTTCTCTGTCAATGAACCCCTGGTCTTCCATCCAAAAATCGTTATAGAGCTTCGACAGGTACTTGTTACCGGTGTCGCAGGCCAGGCTGACCACACGTTTAGGATCTTTCTGCTCGTAGCAGTATTTGAGAGCGGCACTGAGCAGTGTTCCGGTCGACGAACCCGCCAGAATGCCTTCCCGCCGTAACAATTGGCGAGCCATATCGAAAGATTCCGCGTCGGTAATGCTATAGGCCTTCGATACCCTTTCAAAATCGGCGATATCAGGTATGAAGTCTTCGCCGATTCCTTCAACCAGCCAGGTGAATTGCTTGGTCGTGAGTGCGCCCGTGTTGATATAGGTGGCAAGTATCGATCCTGCCGGATCGGCAACGATTAATTCAGTTTTCGGAGAATGTTTGTCGAGGAATTTGCTGATGCCACTGACGGTACCGGCAGAGCCTACACCGAGCACGATGGCATCGACATCACCGTCCATTTGCTCGAGTATTTCAGGCCCCGTCGTCTTTTCGTGAGCGAGCGGATTATCCGGATTGCCGAACTGATTGATGAAATATGCGCCCTTTTCCTCCGCAATCGATTTACCCAGGTCCTGGTAGTATTCCGGATGTCCTTTCTCCACATCTGACCGGGTAAGGATTACTTCGGCGCCCATAGCCCGGAGATTGAAAATCTTTTCCTGGCTCATCTTGTCCGGCAAAACGATGATCAGCGGATATCCTTTCTGTTGGGCAACGAGTGCCAGGCCCAGGCCCGTGTTACCCGCTGTGGCTTCGACAATGGTGTCGCCGGGCTTGATGTCGCCGCGTTTCTCCGCTTCCTCGATCATCGAGACACCGATTCGATCTTTGACGGAGCCGCCGGGATTTGCGAGTTCGAGCTTGAGAAACAGGCGGCAAGGTCCCGTATCGATCCGCGTCACCTCGAGCATTGGCGTGCGACCGACCATTTGGAGTATGTTTGAGAAAACCTGCATGGCAATTACAGTTATCATTGAAGTTTGCCGCCATAGTACGCCAAGGACCCGTACCTTTGAACGAATTTATGGAGATTGGCACTGCGCTGGCTGACGGCACCGAAAGGCTTCGCCGTGTCAGCGAGAGTCCAATGCTGGACGCCGAATTGTTGCTTGCGCGAGCAATCGACGTACCCCGGAGCTACCTCATCGCGCACCCGGAAGACACCCTGGATCCGGCCGCGGTCGAGCGCTATTTCACGGCCATCGACCGGCGATCGGCGGGCATGCCGATCGCCTATATCAAAGGCGAGAAGGAATTCTGGTCGATGACGCTCACCGTCAGCCCGGATACGCTGGTGCCCCGCCCCGAGACTGAAGTGCTTGTCAGCCAGGTATTGCAGCGCGTACCGGATGCTGGAGGGTTTACGGTCCTCGACCTCGGCACCGGCAGCGGCGCGATTGCACTGGCGATAGCGAGGGAACATCCCAATTGTGACATCGTAGCCACTGATATCAGTGAATCCGCGCTCGCCGTTGCCAGGGAAAACGCGAACCGGCATGCCCTGGCCAACGTCGAATTCCTCTTGGGCGACTGGACCACCCCTGTCGCCGGCAGGACATTCGACCTCATCGTCAGCAATCCGCCGTATGTCCCGAGCAATCATCCCGACCTGGAGAGCCTCCTCCACGAACCGGAGTTGGCGCTCGCCTCGGGTGAGGACGGCCTGGACGCAATCCGGCGGATTTCCCTCGAGGCAGCATCGGTCATCAAGAAAGGCGGTACCCTGCTTATCGAACATGGGGACACGCAGCAGCAGGAAGTCGCAGGAATTTTGGCGGCCGCCGGCTGGAACCAGATCAGCCACGTGAACGACCTGGCTGGAAAACCAAGAGTCGCGATTGCCGTCTTCCCCTGACAGCTAAGCGCGGCCGATGGGCCTTCAAATATAGCAATGAGATAGCCAATGATTACTATCGTGACCAACCAAGGCGATATCGTCATCGAACTCCTTGAAGAAGCCGCACCGATTTCCTGTCAGAACTTTCGGCAGTATGTCGATGACGGATTCTTCACGGATACGATATTTCACAGAGTCATTCCGAATTTCATGATCCAGGGCGGCGGCATGACCGCTGACATGTCGCGTAAGGAAACGCGACCACCAATAAAGAACGAAGCAGCAAATGGTGAAAAGAACTTGCGTGGTACTGTCGCCATGGCACGAACAAGTGAAGTGGATAGTGCGACCTCGCAATTTTTCATCAACCTGCGCGACAACGCATTCCTGGATCATGGCGGTCGCGATTTCGGCTATGCCGTTTTTGCCCGCGTCACGGACGGCATGAACGTGGTCGACAAGATCGCTGCAGTGTCCACCGGCAATTCCGGCGTTCACCAGGATGTTCCCAGGGAAGCGATTACTATCATCGAAGTACGCGCGGAAGGTTAAGATTACATTGCCAGGCAATGACAGAAAAAGCGGGCGCACTGCTCGTCATGTGGCGCTGCCACAGGTCGGCGAGGAAGGCCAGAGCAAGATCGAATCGACAACCGTTCTCATTATTGGTCTCGGCGGAATCGGCTGTGCATCAGCCAGCTATCTTGCCAGCAGCGGCATCGGCCAATTGTTGCTCTGTGATTTCGACACGGTCGATGTAACGAATCTCGGTCGACAGACTTTATACGGCCCGGATGACGTCGGTCAGTTGAAGGCGCACCGCGCGGCATCGCGCCTCGCCGCGATGAATCCGGATGTGCGCCTGACCGAAATTCCCGATCGCCTTAGCAATGACGCCTTGCAAGAAGCCGTCAGCCAGGCCGACGTCGTTCTGGACGGTTGCGATAATTTTGCTACGCGTTTCCAGGTCAGCGACGCCTGCGTCAATAACGATCGTCCCCTCGTATCGGGTTCGGCCATACGTTTCGAAGGCCAGCTGGCTGTATTCGGACCCGACTATGCAAAGTCGCCCTGTTATCGCTGCCTATATAAGGAGTCAGACGAATCGCTTGATAACTGCGCGGGCAACGGCGTGTTTGCGCCGGTTCCGGGCGTCATCGGCACGATGATGGCGGTCGAAGCCTTGAAGATAAGCGCCGCTATTACGGCCGAAGTCGGCACACTGAGCCTTTATGACGCGATCGCGTCCGAATGGAACAAAGTTGAAATCAGGAAACGGAAAAATTGCGTGGGTTGCGGCGCGGTATCCTGAGCGATTTGAATGCAATTTCGAATTATCAAGTGCGACAGACGGGCGGCAACCACTTGTCGACTAGCACCGCGTCGCCCGTACAGGTCCAGAAGATGCTGCCCTCGGTTGGATTCGCTCTCATGGTCAAGATCGCGTCCATTATCTTATTGTTGACATCGTTACCGTAGGTCACCTGTATCAACCCGCCGGCAACGACTTCTACCTGCGTGACGTATTTGCCAGTAATCGATCCTGCAGCGGCCAGTCCCGCGGTAGCATTATCGGGCGGATAAACTCCCTGGTCCTGGTAGTACTCGGTAACTGCGGCCTTCGCGCCCGAAGCCAGGTTGATGCCGTGCGCCACCTGCGTGCGTACCGAGTAATCCAGATACATCGGAACAGCGATCGCGGCCAGGATGCCGATGATCGCCACCACGATCATCAGTTCGATCAGCGTAAATCCCCGCTGAATATGTTTCATTGTCGGTCTCCGATTCCCCGGGCGCCGCGAATCTATCAATAGACAAGCGATACTCGTGCCAGAATCGCGAGGCTCGTCGCAAGATATTGAATTTCAATCGAAAATAATGCAGAAACGCGCGGGGAACTAAGCTTCCTTTGCTCTTTTGGTGGCACAAATGTCGCCGAATAGCGTCATAAACTGACAGATATTGTCAGCCGGGTCGTTGAAACGGGTCACAACCGCATACGAGAAACGGATCAGCTACCAGGCCTAGCGCCCGAATTTGTCGCCGAAGAAATCGTCTTCATTCCAGGTCGGCCTTTGTTGCCCTTGCGCGACCGCGTAACCGATGCGCACATTGGCGCGGGCGAATCGCACGGCGGAATCCCAGTAGATCGGGCGACTCAGGTCGTCGCTCGGCTGATGATAGTGCGTTTGCCTGTGCTCCCTGTTAATCGCCTTCGGATCGATTTCGGGATCCGTCGAAGTAAACCCGGGCACGAGGAATACGGCAGGAATACCCTTCTTGACGAATGAGTACTGGTCGCTGCGAATGAACAACACCTCTTCCGGTATCGGGTCCGGTGCAAGCGTAAAGCCTTCCTCGCCGACGACCTCGCTGATGGCCGCTTCGAGCGATGAGTGCTCGGCACCGAATGCGATGACATCGGCGAGCGGATACAGCAACAAAGGCATGTCGAGATTCACGTTGGCGATGAGCGAATCGCTTGGCACCGTCGGATAGTTGGCGAAGTAATCCGAGCCGACGAGCCCGCGTTCTTCCGCAGTCAGGGCAATGAATATGATCGAACGGCGGGGCGGTTCCGGCATCGCGGCGAATCCGCGAGCCGTCTCGATCAATAGCGAACTGCCCATCGCGTTGTCATACATGCCGTTGTAGATGCTGTCGCCGTTTATCGGCACACCGGTGCCCACATGATCGAGATGCGCGGTAAAAACGACGTACTCGCCTGCAAGTTCCGGATCGCTACCGCGAAGGATGCCAATAACGTTCGGGCTGGTAATCGTCTCGTGGTCGGTTTTTCGAGCAAGGGTTATTTCCGTGCCCAAAGGCGTTGACATTGGCGTACCGGCGTCAGCCGCATCGAGTGCCTGCTCGAATGAAATGGGCGCCCGCGAAAACAGCTCATGCGCCGGCGGCACGTTCAGTGTTGCACCACCTTCCAATTCCGGAAAGAAATTTGTGACGTCACCAGACAGGTTGATCCAGGACATGCCAGGACGCACGCCGGCGTTTTCCGAAATGCGTTTCCAGGTGTACCGTCGCTGATCCGTTCTGGAGCGCAGATTGACCAGGCCCACGGCCCCTCTTGCGACGGCCTCCTCGGCCTTGGTCAGGCGCGACGAATAATAGGCGCGCTCGTTGTGCGGAAACGTGTCGGGCGCGCCGCCGAACAAAGCAACGATCTTGCCCTGGACATCGATGCCCTCATAATCGGAATAATTCATTTCCGGTGCATGGATTCCGAAGCCGACGAACACCACCTCGGCCGTGATGTTCGTTTGCGCGCGCACGGGGTCGCCGCCCATCACAAAATCTTCCTTCCAGCGCTGCACTTTCTCCATGTCATCCTGGTGAAACACGAATTTTGCGGAATCGACATCGATGCGCCGCGCCATCATCGGCACCTGCTGGTACCAGCCGTCATCGCCCCCCGGCTCGAGGCCTATATCCGCAAACTGTTGCGCCACGTAGGCCGCCGCCTCGTCATATCCCGGTGTGCCGGTCATGCGGCCCATGCGTGCATCATCCGCAAGAAACTTCAAATGAGCCTCGATGCCTTCGCGAGCGATAAGAGCCAAACCCTGTTCGAGTGAACTCAGGACGGGAGCAGCCTGCTCTTCGCGGCCAGCCTGTTCCGGCGCTTCTCTCGAGCAGCCACCAAGCACCGTTACGAGCAAGATCAGGACATGTAGTTGGTTCTTATTATTCATGGTATTGCCGCGCGGAATCAGCGCTCGGGATGATACCAGTATTGCAAGACTTTAAAGTTCCCTGCGACTCATTCGTTCCGCGATATGATCCGCCTGGCGAATCGCCAGCGCCACGATGGTCAGCGTGGGATTCGCTGCCGCGCTGCTCGCAAATACGCTGCCGTCCGATACGAACAGGTTCGGAATGTCGTGAGTCTGACCCCAGCGGTTGGTCACACCAGCTTCCGGATCGGCGCTCATGCGGGCAACGCCCATGTTGTGGCAACCGCCGCCGCCGCCCATCAGCGAGAACACCTTCCTCCCGCCGAGCGACTCGAGGAGATTCTTGCTCGCTGCTGCGGCATGTTCGTACATCGCGTGTGAGTTCTGGTGGAATTCGTAGTGCACGACCGGCACCGGGAGGCCGTACTGATCGCGCTCCGTTTCATGGAGGGTAATTCGGTTCGACGCCTGTGGGGGATCCTCGCCGCTGACCCAGGTTGCGGCAAGGTTGGTGTAATTCTCCATATATTCGGCGGTTCTTGCGCCCCAACCACCGACCGTTTGCGCAGTGAGGAGCGGATACGTGGCTGCCGTTTCAATCAGGTAGCCGCCGGCAAAGCCGCGCTCGGGCTGGTGGTACTGTTCATCGAAAATGAGCCCCGACTGCCGCGTACCGCGGTGGAAATTTACCGCGCCCGGCATTATGGCCACCGTAGACTTCGTCAAATGCCTCATGTAGTTGCGGCCGAGGTGTCCCGACGAATTGCCGAGCCCGGCGGGGAACATGCTCGAAGCGGAATTGCGCAAAAGGCGTGTCGTCTCTATGACATTTCCCGCGACGCAGACTGCCCGCGCCTTTTGTTCGTGCAGGTTACCGTCGGCATCGGCATACACCACCCCGGTCACTTTGCCGGAGTCATCGTGATTAATATTTACGGCCATCACATTGGTTCTTAACTCGAAGTGATCGGTCGCTTCCGCTTTCGGAATTTCCGAGTAAAGTGTCGACCACTTGGCGCCGATCGCGCAACCAGACCAGCAAAAGCCGATTTGCCGGCAAGCAGGCCGGCCATCCCTGGCCACGGGATTGATTGCCGCGCGGGTGCTCGTATATTCCTTATAGCCGACCTTCTTCGCTGCAGCTTTCAGCACTTTGTACTCATTGGTCTCAGCGGATGGCGGGATGCCGTGCGTGCCGGATACGCCCATGTTGTATTCGGCCTTGTCGTAATACGGAGCGAGTTCTTCCAGCGTGATCGGCCAGTCGATCGTCGTCGCGTCGTCGAGTTTTCCGTAGGTGCTCAACGGTTTGAATTCGTGCTCCTGAAAACGCGGCGTGATACCTGACCAGCGCACGGTCGTGCCACCCACCGTCTTGCAAATCCAGGCTGGTGCCCCCAGTCGCTTGTCCAGCCAGCTCATTTTGAAATGCATGGCAGTCGTATCGTTGACGATGTCGGACAGTTGCATACGGGAACCCGCTTCCAGGCAAACGACGTCGATGCCTTTCTGCGCCAGTTCATTGGACATTGTTCCGCCGCCGGCACCCGAGCCGATGACAACGACGACGGAGGAATCGCTCAATTCGTATCTGTTCGCCATCACGCGTCCTCCGGCAACCAGTCGATGTCGTCGAACCCACGCTCGACATATCCGCCAAATTCTACGGAAGAACCCGGAAACTTTATGAGCTCCCACACTTTCGGATGGCTATAGAAGCGTGCCTGCACGTTGCCGTGAATCGCTGCAAAGAATGGTTCATCTTCGACCGCTTGCATAGCGGCAATCTGCGCGTCCTCGCCGGCTGCAAACCAGTCACCTCCTTGCGCAGCATTCAACGCGGGCATTGCCTCATCGAGCAACTCAAGCAACGACGCATCGTTTGCCGAATCCGTCAGAATGCCGTCTATCACTTCCGCATAGACATCGTCTGCGATACCGTCATGCGGAAACAGCAAGCGCGCCATGCGTGCGAGTTCGCCGGCATTACCGCCAGAGGACTGCGCCCACGCCGATCCAGCGCGCAGTACTGCGGCACCCATACCCGTTGACATCAGTCCCGAAAATGCGACCGAGGCGACGAGAAACTTACGCCGCGTGGCGTTCCCCTGCATCATTCTTGTTATTCCCCGTGTTTAGGTAACGGCTCTTTGCTGAATATAGCATTGTCGCAAGGGAATAATGGAATTCACCCGGCACTTGCAGCGAGCTGCGGATGCTGATTTGCCTGGGTGCTTGAATCAGGCGGCGTCAGCCTCGGAGGGATCGTAACCCAGGTTCGGTGCCAGCCATTTCTCGGCTTCATCCAGGCTTATTTTCTTCCGCTTGGCGTAGGATTCGACCTGGTCGCGGGCAATCTTGCCGACCGAGAAGTATTTGGAGTCCGGATGTGAAAAGTAGAAGCCGCTGACTGCGGCGGTCGGGAACATTGCATAGGAATCGGTGAGTTTCAAATCGATCGCCGATTCGACGTCAAGCAACTCCCACAATTTTGCCTTCTCGGTGTGATCGGGACACGCCGGATAACCGGGTGCGGGACGGATGCCGCGGTAGGCTTCCTCGATCAAGTCATCGTTCGTCAGGTTTTCCTGAGCGTCATAGGCCCAGTATTCCTTGCGTACCTGCTGGTGCAGGTATTCAGCAAGTGCCTCGGCAAGCCGGTCGGCCAGCGCTTTCAGGAGTATCGCGCTGTAATCGTCGTGATGGGCCTCGAATCCCTTGACGCGTTCATCGACTCCGAATCCTGTCGTAACGGCGAACGCCCCGACGTAATCCTGGATGCCGCTGTCCAGCGGTGCGATGAAATCGGCCAGGCACTCATGCGATTGTCCTTCGGGCTTGCTGCGCTGCTGTCGCAGGTGGCACAGGCGTAACCGTTGCTGTTTGCGTGCAGCGTCTGTAAAGACCTGTATGTCATCCTGGTCGACAGAATTTGCCGGGAAGAAGCCCGCGACTGCCTTCGCTTCGAGCCATTGCTCCTTGATGATCTTGTCGAGCATCACCGACGCATCGGTAAACAAGGTGCGCGCCGCCGCGCCGACAACCGGATCGCTCAGGATGTCCGGGAACTTTCCGTGAAATTCCCAGGCATTGAAGAACGGCATCCAGTCGATGTAGTTCTTTAATGTCTTGAGATCGATATCCTCCAGCACCCTCGCGCCGGTAAATGTCGGCACCGGCGGCTCGTAATCGCCCCAAGCGATGTCTTTTTTGTTGGCCCTGGCCTGTGCGAGTGATAATTGCGGCTTCAGCCGCGATTTGCCTGCATGCCGCTCGCGGCGCCTGGCGTTATCTTCGCGCGTCTTGCGAACCAGCTCGATGCGCGTTTCCGGTTGTACCAGCGCCTGCGCGACGCCGACCGAGCGCGAGGCGTCCTTTACGTAGATGACCGGGCCCTCGTATTTCGGCTCGATTTTGACGGCCGTATGCGCCGGCGATGTCGTTGCGCCGCCGATGAGCAAAGGCAAATCGAATTTGAGCCGTTGCATCTCGCTGGCAACGTGCACCATCTCGTCGAGCGATGGCGTAATCAGCCCGGACAGACCGATGAGTTGCGCGTTTTCGCGTTTGGCGGTCTCGAGGATTTTCTCGCAGGTCACCATCACACCGAGATCGATAACCTCGAAATTGTTGCACTGGAGTACGACGCCGACGATGTTCTTTCCGATGTCGTGGACGTCACCTTTCACCGTGGCCATGACGATCTTGCCGTTCGACTGCACGGCGCCGCCTTTGTCTTTTTCTATGAACGGCACCAGGTGGCCGACGGCTTTCTTCATCACGCGCGCAGACTTGACGACCTGCGGCAGGAACATTTTGCCGGCGCCGAACAGGTCACCGACCACGTTCATCCCCGCCATTAATGGTCCTTCAATGACATCCAGCGGCTTCTTGGCTGCGAGCCGCGCTTCCTCGGTATCGTCAACGATGAATTGGTCGATACCGTTGATCAGGGCATATTCGAGTCGCTTTGCAACGGTTTCTTCGCGCCAACTCAGGTCCTGTTCCTTGCCTTTCTGGCCGCCGGC
>JBFFKF010000044.1:0-20152 GCA_041555515.1 Woeseiaceae bacterium | reverse complement strand
GGTCCCCTGTATGCCGCCGCCGGACAGCGCCGCCTTGATGACGTCGGTCTCGAAGTATTCATCGAGAAACTCGGCGATGCTCATGGTCCAGAAGCGAATCGTGTCATACATGTGCTGCTCGCCCATCTCGAAGAACTTCGCGCCGAGATAGGCCAGCTCCTTAAGATCACGCGGCTTGAACGAGGCCGGGTCGGGCGGCGTCCGCAGCAGGAAGTCGCGGATGAAACGGCACTGGCGCATCGTGTCTGCCGAGTAAAGCTCGTAGGCGTCGGCGTCTTTTATCGAGAAGCGCGCAAACTCGCGGTAATTCACCTCGGCATCGGGATAGTTGCCGAAATAGTCGCCGTTCTCCATCAATATCGTGTCGCCGCCGTAGGGCGTGATCTGCAGCCCGTGCCGTGCCAAATCGAGATCGCGATAGATCTCCGGTCGGAGCAGGCTGCTGACGTAGGAGCAGTTGGAGTAGATCCAGTCTTTGTAAAGCTTGCGGCTGACAGTCGCGCCGCCGATGTAATCGTTTTTCTCGAGGCACAGCACATTCAGCCCCGATTTTGCGAGGAACGCCGCATTCGTCAGGCCATTGTGACCCGCACCGACAACAATGGCATCGTAAGTTTTCATCGCTAATGGCTGCGCTTACTTGATCGTGACCAATACAAAGTCGATGGTCGTATCACCGGTGTTGCCGGATTCGTGTCCCTCGCTGAGGTCAACAGCATCCGTCCAGCCCACCGAACCGGCTTCTGCAAACGGTTCGGGCGGGGACTGCACGCCGTTACGACGCTCTGACCAGACGCCGCCCTTGATGTGGAGGTAAACCTGGTTTCCGGGATGACTGTGGACCCCCGTCCACTGGCCCGGTTCGACCTGCCCCCGCTGCACGATCATGCGCTCGTTTTCCAGCAGTAGTTCCATCGGTACGTTGGGATAAACCTGCGGCGCATGCTCGACATCCGGGGCGATCGGCGCATCGCTTTTCAGCGTTACATAGATCAGGTCGATATCATTATCGCCGGTGTTGCCGGAATCGTGTCCCGCGCTGAGCGGGATCGCATCCATCCAGCCCACATCCCCGTCCTCACTGACACTTCCCGAATATTCCATCTTACCGCCGAGACGGCCGGACCACTCACCGCCAATGATGTGCACGTAGATCTGGTTGCCCGGATGAGAGTGAACGCCCTCCCATTCCCCGGCGGGTACCACAAGCCGTTGCAATACCACGTGCTCGTTCGTTAGCACGACCTTCCCGTCTGAATCTTCCAGGTTGGGGTAGGTCAGCAGGAATGGCTTGTCGGTTTCGGGCATTTGCCCTGATGCTATCTTATCTTGCGCGCTGCTGGTACAAGCAGCCAGCAGAATAAACAAGGCTGTGTTCAAAGTTTGTCTGCGTCGCATTCTATTGTCCTGCATTGTAGGCTTAAGCGTTATGCGTAATGGTGTCCGCGTCTGATCGTTTGCGAACCTTTTCCGAAAGTTTAGCCCCATTGCCGCTTTCGGATGTAGCATTTGATAGAAATATGAACACAGGTGACGCTGCAACGACGCTTGTTGACGACCGGTCTTTCTTCGGTCATCCCAGGGGACTTTTTTTCCTGGCCTTCACCGAGGCCTGGGAGCGCTTTTCCTTTTATGGGATGACCGCGCTGCTCACTCTGTATATGGTGAACCAGCTTTTACTGCCCGGTCATGTGGAACACATCGCTGGCTTCACCGGTTTCCGCAGCGCCCTGGAGTCGGTGACCGGGCCCCTTTCGAACCTCGCCCTCGCGTCGCTGATCTTCGGACTCTATTCAGGCTTTGTCTATTTCACGCCGGTGTTCGGCGGACTGATAGCCGACCGCTGGATCGGACAGCGGAACGCTGTCGTCATCGGTGCCGTGTCGATGAGCGGTGGGCACGTCGCAATGGCGTTTGATCAGACCTTCCTGTTGGCCCTGCTGCTGCTCGTCGTCGGTTCGGGATTATTAAAAGGCAATATCTCCGCGCAGGTCGGCGCGCTGTATCCGCAAGAGGACGAATCTCGTCGGACCCGCGGATTTGCAATTTTCAGCGCGGCAATCAACTTCGGCGCCGTCTGTGGGCCCTTGTTGTGCGGATTGCTTGCACAGCTCTATGGCTGGCACTACGGCTTCGGCATCGCCGCAATATTCATGTTTGCCGGACTCGTGACTTACCTCTTTGGATATCGGCACCTGCCAGCCAAAGTGGAAAGACGAGGACAGACTGATGAACGGATATCATCCGCGGACTGGCGCGTCATCGGTGCGCTCATCGCCGTCATGATAATTACGATTTTTCAGTCGACCAGTTATTTTCAGGTGTACAACGTGTTCAAGATCTGGATACAGGAGGACGTCGACCTCAGTGTCGGCGGGTTCACGATCCCGGTTCCCTGGTATCAGTCCATCGATGCGCTCGCGAGTGTCGTGGCGGTGCCCTTTCTGTTCGCCTTGTGGCGCTATCAAGCATCGCGCCGCGGCGAGCCGGGCGAACTGGCAAAGATTGGCATCGGCGCCTGGGGCGCCGCGGCGAGTTACCTTATCCTCGTCGCGGCAATCCTGCTGTCACCTGATCAACTCGTGCATCCCATCTGGCCGGCAATTGGTGCTGCAGGGCTGGGAGTGGCTTTCCTGTATTACTGGCCCACGTTGCTGGCACTCGTTTCCCGCGCAGCACCTGCCAGGATCAATGCAACGATGATGGGAATTGCCTTCCTGACTTTTTTCGTGGCCAATAGCCTCGTCGGCTGGATCGGCGGCTTCTACGAGAAAATGAGTCCAGCCCAGTTCTGGCTGTTGCACGCCGCTATCGCCGCGGCCGGCGGCGTTTCGATCATGCTCTTCGGGAATTATTTAAGTCGCGTGCTCGGCGGGGGCGCGCGTCAACCGATGCGCCCCGCGGCAATGACTGTCGAGGTAGAAACCTGATCGCAACAGGCGTTAGTATGCTTAAGAGCATTCAAGCGTCCGAGATGAAGGAGAAAATCCGTGCGCGGATTGAATAACAAGAATGTGCTTGTTACCGGTGGAGCGAGCGGCATTGGCCAGGCAACCGCACTGCGCTTTCTGGAAGAGGATTGTAACGTCAGCATCCTCGATTGCGACGAAGATGCACTGGCCAATTCCGGCGAGGTAATTCCGGGCCTGGCGGCGGCAGTAAGAGCCGACGTTTCAGACCTCGAACAAGTGCAAGCAGCATTTGGCGAAGCGATCAAATGCATGGGCTCGGTCGATATCCTGATTAACAACGCCGGCATCAGCATCCGCCACGGTTTCCTCGAGATAACCGCAGAGGAGTGGGACAAGGTATTGGATGTCAATCTCAAGGGTGTCTTTTACGTCGCGCAGACTGCGGCCCAACACATGGTGGACAAGGGTTCAGGAGTTATTCTTAATACCGCGTCCACGGCTGGATCGACCGGATACCCTCACTATGCCGACTACAGCGCCAGCAAGGGCGGGGTGATTGCCCTGACTTATGCGATGGCCCTGGAGCTTGCGCCGACGGTTCGCGTCAATGCGATTTCGCCCGGCTACGTCCTGACGCCAATGCAGCGAGCCGAGTATTCGGATGAGATGCTGGACGCAGTCAATCGCAAGATTCCGCTGGGCCGCCATGCGAAGCCAGAAGAAATTGCTGCGCTGTTCGCGTTTCTCGCATCGGATGACGCCGCGTTTGCAACCGGCCATGTCTATGTCATGGATGGAGCGGAAACGACAGGCGGTCTGTGCAGCCAGTGGGCACACGAGTAGCAAGCGGAGATCAGGAATGAGACTAAGAGGCAAAGTCGCACTTATTACAGGCGGTACGTCAGGCATTGGTAGCGCAACCGCGATTCGTTTCGCGAAGGAAGGCGCCTCGGTGGTAATTACCGGCCGCAATCCCGAACGCGGCGCTGAAGTTGTCGCCGCAATTGCAGAAAACGGTGGCGAAAGCCTGTTCATTCAGTCCGATGTTCGTTTTGCCGACGATTGCAGGAATGCCGTACAGCAGACACTCGATCGCTTCGCTAAGATCGATATCCTCTTCAACAATGCAGGTGTGTTCCATCCGAGGACGATTCCCGATTGCACCGAAGAGGAGTGGGACGAGACCATCGAATCGAGCCTCAAGGGCGCCTTCCTGATGTCAAAGTACACGCTCCCCTCGATGATCGAACAAGGTAGCGGCTCGATCATTCATACGAGCTCAGGCTGGGGTATTCTCGGCGGCGATAAAGCGGCCGCATACTGTGCCGCGAAAGGCGGACTGATCGTGATGGCGAAGGCGATGGCTATCGATCACGGCAATCAGGGCATCCGCGTTAACTGCGTCTGTCCCGGCGATGTCCTGACCCCCATGCTGCACGACGACGCCAAGGAGCGAGGCTTGACCTGGGCCGAATACGAAGCAGGTGCCGCAGATCGGCCGCTCGGCCGCATCGGTACTGTTGACGAAATTGCAGATGCTGTCCTGTACCTTGCGTCCGACGAGTCCTCGTTCGTCACCGGAACGTCGCTGGTCGTCGACGGTGGCGGCGTTGCCGGTTAAACGGACCTCTCCAAATCACGATGCGACAGCACAATCCAATGTCGACGGGTCCGGTAATTAGCACACTGCACAACAGAGTGTCGGATTGAAAAGTTAAATGCTTACGCGAATCACATCTGAGCGGATATCACTCTATGACTGCAGTAACTTCGAGGTTTCATATTGTGGACGATAGTTTCCCCGGTCGCAAAACGCGCGCGGCTCTCGAACGCGGCATTCGGCTTTTCAAGAACGGCCTGAGGTTCGATGCCGAAATGGAGCGAGCCGGGCGACGCGGTTTTCGCCCGGTCCGGCAGATCGTTATCGATAAGGCCGAGGGCGATTTCGTCTGGGACCTGGACGGCAATCGCTACATCGATTTCCAGAACGGTTGGGCGACGAACCCGCTGGGTAATTGCCATCCCGAAATTGTCGAGGCCGTAGAGGCGGCCAACCGGCGGTTCGGTTTCCATTACGACCACCCGTTGCGCTATGACCTGGCCGAAATGCTCGCCGAGATCATGCCGGACAAGGCGCTGCCGCGAACGAATTACGAGGTCTCGGGGACCGAGGCGGCCGAAGCCGCCGTCTACCTGGCTCTGACGCACACGAAGCGGCGCTACATCATCACGTTCAGTGATTCCTTCCATGGCGTGGGGCTTGCCAGCAAAATCCTCAGTGGGCTCGACGGCGGCAAGCGCAAATACCTCGAGGGCTGGGGCGGCGGCGTTATCAAGGCACCCTACCCGTACAGTGAACGCATTCCGATCGGTATGAGCGAGGACCAGTACACCGAATACTGCCTCTGGTACCTCGAAAACCACATTCCATCCAGCATCGCCTCAGCTGACAACATTGCGGGCGTGCTCGTCGAGCCGGGTCTCGCAGAGGGCGGCAACTGGATTCCGTCAACACGCTTCCTGAGCGGTATTCGGGAAATTTGTGACAAGAACGACTGGTTGTTGATCTCTGACGAGGTCCTGACGGGACTGGGTCGAACGGGCCGCATGTGGGGCATCGAACATTATGGCGTCGTACCCGACATCCTCGTGTACGGAAAGAACCTGTCCGGCGGCATCGCGCCACTCGCCGGAGTCTCCTCGCGCGACGAAATCCTCGGCGACAACACTGATTTCGCGTCCGGCTCGACATTTGCCGGAACGCCGGCCGGTTGTGCGGCGGCGATCAAGACACTGCAAATCTACGAGCGGGACAACATCGTGGCGCATGCGAAACGGCTCGGTAACATCGCCGCCGGCATCATGCGTGAATGGGAAGCCTACGATATTGTGCGGCAGGCTCGCGGCAACGGCTTGCTGCTCGGTGTGAGTTTTGCAAAGCCCGAATCCGCGGCTGCCGATGAAAAGGACTGGTGGACGGCGCGCGCAGTCCGCGGAAAGATGCTGGAGAACGGCGTATGGGCGATCTCCGATCGGCAGGACACGATTCGCATGTATCCTGCGCTCAATATGCAGGAATCTGTGCTGCGCGAAGGACTGCAGATCATGGAAGACGCTATCCGCCACGTCGAGAAACACGGGCACAGCGAAGGCGATACGCCAGCGTACCCGAGCGGCGTTGCGGGTTTTTGATTCGCACTGATAATTAAGTACTGCACGATATCGAGCATGCCGGACACTTCGACAGGCTAGTGTGACAGAGCAAAATCTGACACGCGTACTACCCAAACGATTTGGAATTGTCGTTACCGTCGGCGGCGTCATCGGTCTCGGTATCCTGCGCGGCCCCGGCGAAATCGTGCAAACCATTCCCGAGCCTGCTGCCTATCTTGCGCTTTGGCTGCTTGGCGGCCTGTTCGTATTAATGAGCACCGCCGTCAGCGCCGAACTGGTCGGCATGACGCCGCGATCTGGCGGTTTCTACTCTCTCATGCGCCGTGCATACGGACCTTACCCCGGGTTCGTCATCGGCTGGGCTGACTGGCTGACTTACGCTGCGGATCTTGCCCTGAAAGCGGTAGTCATCATCGAGTTCATGGCGATTCTGTTTCCTGAAGCGGCAACATGGAGAACGGCACTCGCTATCGCCGTGACCAGCGTGTTCGCCGTCATCCAGTTGCGCGGAATCGGGCTGGGTGCGCTGATCCAGGAGATCGGGACCTCATTGATCGGACTGGTCGTCTTCGGGCTTGCGATGCTGCTGTTTTTTGTGGGCTCGCCCGACAACAGCGCGGTGAGCTCGATATCCACGGATAGGTCAGTCAGTGGCTGGAGCCTGGTTATCGCGACGATCATTTTTACCTACGACGGCTGGCTCTATGCGTCCTACTTTAGCGGCGAAATCAAGGGCGGCGCCGGTGCCGTGGCGCGCTCCTGCATCAAGGGCATGGTTGTCGTAATTGTCCTATACATGCTGCTGAATCTCGCACTCGTGAAAAGCGTTGGGCTGCCGTCGCTTGCGGGCAGTGACCTGGCACTCGCACGCGCCCTCGAAATTGCTGTCCACCCGGCAGCCAGCACTATTATCGTTGTTGCCGCCATCCTGATTTTGCTGAGCCACCAGAACCTGGAATACATGAGTGGGCCGCGCATTCTTCACGCACTTGCGGTGGACGGTTTTCTGCCTCGGCGAGCACGAGATGTCGGTAAAGGTGGCAACCCGGTGTTCGCGATCTTGATCACCTGGTTGGTATCGGTCGGCCTCATTCTGATCGGCGGATACGAGTTCCTTCTAATACTCTCCGTATTCTTCTTTGTACCGCTTTACCTTGCACTGATTTTTGGCATTCTCATCCTGCGCAAGCGGGAACCGGATAGCGAGCGTCCATTCCGTGCGTGGGGTCACCCGTACAGTACCATTGTGTGCCTGGTCGGCTGGACGATCGTTACTTTGTTTCAGGCATACGCCGAGCGGCAGACCGCATTGTATGCGGTGGCAATGGTGGCGGTTTCATGGCCCGTGTATCGGTATCTCGCTCGCAAGTGATGGCGCGGAGCTTGATACCCGTCTTGCGCTGGGATTTGCATCGCTGTGCCTATACGCTATGGCGTCCAAGGTGGACGGATAGGCTAAAATTTCCCATGCGTCAAAGGCCATACCCTGGAAGTGCTGGAGACCGTCCGCGAGGCCTGCCGGACCATCGATCGAGACCAGAACACGCCCGGAAGAATACGTATGACAGATGAAAGCAGCAGGCTGCTGCATCACCGCACCGAATTCGACGACTGGCGGTCTCTGACCCTCGGCATCTACATGGCCCTGGTCGGCTATGCGGTCATGGTCGGGCTTCCCGTAATCAGCACGTCGTGGGTCAATAACCTGGGATTCTCCGAGGTCGAAGTCGGTCGGGTCGCCGGCGCTGACCTTGGAGGACTTGCGATCGGCGCGGTGATCTCTGCGTTATTTGTTGCCAGGATCGATCGACGTTACCTCGCGACGGGTGCAGCGCTGTTGGCGATTGCTGCGAACGTGCTTTGTATTTTTTACCAGAGTTACGAAGTCACGGTCTGGCTCCGACTGTTGGCGGGAACCGGCAGTGGCATTTATACGGGTATCGCAGTAGCGACAATCGCCGGTCATTCCAGGCCCGCGTTCGCTTTTGGTCTCGAGTTGTTCGCCTTCGCCGGTTCGCAGGGGGCAGAACTCGCGTTCCTGCCATACCTTTCTATGGAGGGCATCTATATAACGCTGATTGCCACCTACGTCGTCGGCCTCTTGTTCATATCGTGGCTGCCCAGGCGTCCGGTCGACAAGGCGCTCGACGTCGAGGTCGATGTCGAGGAGCCCAGCGGCGAACATCACACCGAGCACAAACACGTGCCGGCGTATGTGCCATGGATGGTACTCGCAGCGATCGTCCTTACGTATATCAACATCGGCGCGTACTGGACATACATTGAATTGTCTACCGTCGACTCCGCCGCGTCGCCCGAATGGGTCGCCAGCATGCTGTGGGTCTCATCCGTGTTCTCGGTGATCGGCTGCCTGTTCGCTGTGTTACTCAGTAACCGCTACGGGCTGGCACGACCGTTGCTGGTCACCCTGGTATTCCAGGCCAGTATCGTCCTGATGCTCGTTTTCGGCATCACTAACGCTACGGTTGCGATCAGCATGTTCTTCTTTAACTTCTGCTGGATTTTTGTCGATATCTACCAGGCAGCGACGATTGCCAACGTCGATCATTCCGGCAGGTTCCCTGCGCTGATTCCTGCCGCGCAGGGCGTGGGCAATTTTCTCGGCCCGAATCTTGCGGCATCGGTACTGGCTTATGCCTTCGACTATAACGGCGTGTTCATATTGTGCGCTTCGGCTTCCATCGCGGCGATGCTTGTCTATCTCTATATGTACCTGATGTTGAAGAAGACGATTCCGGCGCTCGCCGATGCCTCGTGAATATCCCGCTGCGGCGCAATAGCCTTTCGACGAGGGCATGAGGGAAACAGGTGGAGAGAGACCTCGTCGAGTCCTGTTACACGCCAGCGGCTTTGCAAGCACTGGAGAGTTTTCCGGTCGAGGCGCAGAACGTCGAACTCATCGCGCATACCGAGAACGTCACCTTTCGGGTCTCGGTTCGCGGCAGCGCTAACGACTATGTCCTGCGGCTGCACCGGCCGGGTTACAACTCGATTGAAGAACTCAACTCGGAACGGATATGGACCGCGGCGCTGATAGATGCCGGCATATCCGTGCCCGAATCATTACACACGCGCGAGGGACAACACTTTGCGTCGATCGATGTCCCCGGCACAGGCGAACGACGCTACGCGGGTATGATTACCTGGCGTGAGGGCCGGAACCTGTCGGATTACCTGACCACAGACGTCGGAAGTGAAGAGCGACAACTCATTTATCGCAGGATCGGCGAAATAGCTGCTGCTCTCCACAATCAATCGGCGGGCTGGAAGGCGCCGCCGGGTTTTGAGAGGTGTCGACTCGATCTCGAGGGTCTGCTGGGAGAACAGCCGCGCTGGGGCAGGTTCTGGGACCACGCGGACCTCACAAAATCCGAGAAAGAGTTGTTAATCCAGGCGAGACAAAGATGTCGCGCCACACTGAGCGACTATGGAGCGAATCCCGACAATTTCGGGCTGATTCACTCCGACTTTCACCCGGACAACATCGTTTACGACGGAAAAGATCTGGCATTGATCGATTTCGACGATTCGGGGTATGGGTGGCACTTGTACGATTTTGCATCGGCGCTGGTTGAATACAGGTTCGCCCCTGACTTTGATGCGCTGCGTGCCGCTCTGCTCGAAGGGTATCGTGAGCACCGGCCATTGGCACAGCGAGACCTCGATATGCTGCCGACTTTCCTGCTGATCCGGGGCATGGCAATCATCGGTTGGTATCATCAGCGGCCCGAGCACGCCGGTTCAGACTATTTCCAGAAAGTGAAGAAAATCGTTCTCGAAAGGCTCCTTGATGAAACCTGATAAGCATACCCAGGTAAATAACAGGAAGCCGAGTGCCTGTCTCAGCCGTATCGTCAGGACGACCGAATCGTACAGTTTCAAGGCTTCGTCGATTTTGCGATACGTCTTGAGGTTTTTGATAACGCTTGCATCAATTCGATAGCCTGGAAAGTCGCGCCGAACCCATCGCGCCAATCCAGCATTCGTTAGGATGAGGAGTCAGATATCGACTTTGCCGGCCTGTCCTTGACCTATTCAGAGTCGGCACGACGGCACGCTTTGCGCAGCGCGGAGAGGAACGGCCGATGCTCGCCCAAGAGCCGCGCGTAATTTGCTTCATCGGCCCCGCCTTTGGCGCGTAACAGTTCAGCCATCGCACGTTTCGCGCGCGCGGGCCAGCGTCTGGGCTTTGTCGACGCGGCAATAGGCGCGATGCGCTTGAACGCATTTTTCTCTGCCGCTGACCACTCATTAAAAGAGTGAATACCCAGGTCTTCGGCGAGCTGACGCGCAACGCGATTCGCTGCAGCTTTGCGGGTGCTGCCACCTGCAGCCGCTATTTCTTTGGTCGCCAGCATCGAGATGGTTTCGAACCAACGCTCGTCGACGAGTTCACTTTGCCGCGCACCCGGTAAGTTCAAGTGCATGTCGCAACTCGCGAGCCGTCTCAGGGTCTTCATATCGCTGCGATACTTCGTGTTGCGACGGATCTTTGCGAACTCGCGTTCCGCGAGTCTGCGAACATCTTTTTCCACCGGGCGGTAGCCGAGGCGATAGTAGAACCAGAATGCACCGCTCTTGAGCGCTTCGTCGTTGCCGGCACCGAATTGGTAAGCATTGGCGATGTAACGCGTGCAGCCGGTAACGTGGTGGTACGCGCGCATGACCTGCACCCACAGGAAAGCCGCCTCGCTGCCGCGGTATTCGTCGAAAATATTGAGGCCGATGTTGTTCTGTTTGAACAGCACGCTGCCGCCGCCGTAGCCGATCGGTACGCCATTGCCCAGAATCAGGTAGCCCATCGTGCACTCGAGCGGATAGCGGTGGCGATTCTGCAAGCCGAAGATGGCGATCGATATACCCTCCCCCGCGTCGGCCACGTAAACCTCGTCAGGGTTCGCATAGTTGAAGTGCAAAGTTTCTCGATGTCGCACCGCGAGTGAAGCCATCGCGACGTCGATCATTGTTGCGCCCTGGCGCGGCGAAAGGCGCGTGACGGAATCGAATGGCCGCATGATTTCGCGTTTTACGGAACCGCTTGCCTGGCGCATGCCATTGTGGCGATACGCAACGTCTCCGACAGGAAATGCATTCAGCGATTTGGAGAAGCGCGCACCGCTGAGGTCCCAGGTGAGCCAGAGCCCGGTTGCGTTGTAAAGCTGCGCCCATATCGATGCCAGGCGCGCTTCTTTGAGCTGCGCGATGAGCCAGTCAAAGTCCGTGCCTTCGGTACTGTTGGCAGCAAGCTCGATCCATTCCCTGGCGCTGACGAGGCCGCTGTCGAAATACTCGTCTTCGGCGGGCTGTATGAGCTGCGCGAGGATGTCTTCGAGACCCTGTTGATCGTGCATGTCTGCCCAGTCGATGGAGACCGCCCCGGGGGCGCGTCGCGCCAGCCATCTCGCGACCTCGTAGGAGAATTCATAGTGCACCGGAGTGCCGATGATGCCGCTGTCGCAGAGTTTCGCGCGTTGCGCGCTCGACAGCGTAGCAATACGCCGCGCCATACCGGCCAGCGCCTTGCGTGCCAGGCGAAAGTGCTCAGGTGAGTCCGGAAAGGCGCGGATGAAGCACAATGCCGAGTGCAGCCGCCTGATCTCGGTGGCTGTCCTCAGTTGCTTGCCATCGAGTTGCCGGAGCAAGGCCAGCTTCTCAGCGGAAGCAGCCGCGTCGTATCGATTGCGTATGGCGAATAGTCGCCTGGCGATCATGATGGATTCATTTCCTGATGTGACCGGGGTGTCAGAGCCTAATCCAATCGCGGGGCTGCGGTTCGACAATAAGTAGTTTTCCCGCCTGTCGACCGCAACCCGGCCTGCTATTATTTAAAGAAACAACAATAATTTTAATCCTTTATGTCAATTGCCTGATGATTTTTTCCTGGTATGTCTATACTGACCGGGTCGCGATGCAAGGAGCTTGGGGCATGAAAGGATTTCGCGTCAGCGGCGCAAGAGCGCTGCTTGTGTTCTTCCTGGGGTTCGCAACCACGGCTGTTTCTGCGCAAATGATTGCGCTACCTGCGCAGCAGCACCCGGGACAGCAAGGTCTTTATAAAGCCGCGCAGATGTCCAGGGCCGGCACTCGGCTGGCGCGGGCTCATGCCGAATACCGCTATCACCTGAGCCAGGGCAGACCGACGGCATTCGTGCCGAGTGACCGGTTGCTGCCGTTTTCCAACGGCAGGATCCTTGTCGAGGCGCGCGCTGCCGCCGATGGCGCGGCTCTCCTCGACGATCTGCAGGCCTTGGGGCTCGCAAATGGTTCGCGCTATGGCTTGCTCGTCTCCGGGCTGATTCCGCTGGCCGCGATCGAGCAGGCAGTTCAACTCGCGAGCCTGCGCTCGATTTCTGCCGCGCTGCCACCGATTCGTAATGCCGGCTCGATAACCAGCGAGGGAGACGTCGCTTTGCGCGCGGACCTGGCACGCAGCACCTATGGCGTCGATGGCTCGGGCGTCACTGTCGGCGTGCTGTCGGACAGCTTCGACACGCTGGGCGGCGCATCGACCGATGTTGGCACTGGCGACCTGCCGTCAGCGGGCGTGACCGTCATCGGCGGTGAGTCCACGTACTGCGGCACCATCATCTTTTGCATCGACGAAGGCCGCGCCATGCTGCAGATCATTCATGACCTGGCACCCGGCGCCGAGTTACTGTTTCACACAGGACTTGCGAGCAAGACCGACTATGCCAACGGAATTACCGCACTGGCAGCGGCAGGCGCCGATGTCATCGTCGACGATCTCCTGTATCTCAACGAACCGATGTTCCAGGACGGAATCGTTGCCCAGGCGGTCGACTCCGTATTCGCGGCTGGCGCCGTTTATTACTCGGCGGCAGGTAATGCCGGTCACGAGAGTTACGAGGCCGCTTTTAACAACAGCGGCGTCTATCTGTGCATCGAATTTTACGAACCGCCCGGCGACTGTCACCCGATCCTGGAACGCGTCGGCCTGATGCATGATTTTGATCCGAGTGCAGGCGTCGATCTCAGTCACACCGTCATCGTTCCCCTCGACGGCGTATTGACTGTCGCCATGCAGTGGGACGAACCGTTCGGCGGGCCCGGTGCGAGAAATGATCACGATGTCGTGTTGCTCGATGAAGACGGCGGTATTTATTACACGCTGGCCGCGAACGACAATGTGGCGACTGGCGAAGGCTGGGAAGTACTGCAGTTCCAGAATTCAGCATTCCTGACCAACACGACCAGGTTCAGCCTGGCGATTACCTATGACGATATCGATTCGATTGGCCCGCCGGCGAACCTGATCAAGCTGGTCGTGTTCGGCAGCGGCAATTCGCTCGATGAATGGCCGGCCGAAGAAGCGACCTTGTTTGGTCACGCCAACGCTGCCGGCGCTGAAGCCGTCGGCGCGGCTTTTTGGGACGATACGCCGGAGTTCAGTTCGGCCACACCGATCCTCGAGCCCTACTCTTCGCGCGGCGGCACGCCGATTCTCTACAACAGTAACGGTTCGCCGAAGGGCACCCCCGAAATGCGCCTGAAGCCCGAGATAGTTGGGGTCGACGGAGTCGAAACCACCTTCTTCTTCAGTGACACCGACGGCGATACCAGGGACGAATTCTACGGCACCTCTGCCGCGGCACCACACGCTGCGGGCATTGCCGCGTTAATGCTGGATTGGAATTCGAATGTAACGCCGGCGCAGATCAACGCGGCGCTGGAGAGCACCGCGATCGACATGAACGCACCAGGCTTCGATCATGACTCCGGTTACGGCCTGGTACGGGCCGATTTTGCGATTGGCGCCCTGCCCGCACCGGGTGGTAACAATCCGCCAACTGCCGATTTTAGTTTCGAAGCGACGGCTCTCGACGTCGACTTCACTGATACGAGCAGCGATTCGGACGGCACGATAATGTCATGGAGCTGGGATTTCGGTGATGGCAACAGCTCGAACGCGCAACATCCGTCACATAGCTACGCAGCTGGCGGCACTTATGACGTCAGGTTGACGGTCACTGACGACGAGAACGCAGCGGATTCAGTAAGCCAGCAAGTGACGGTCAGTGCGGGCGATGGTAACGCGCCGCCGGTCGCGAATTTTGCCTATAGCTGCAGCGGCAGGGATTGCCAGTTTAGTTCCACTGCGACCTTTGACGCCGCTCCCGCCACGTATTCCTGGGATTTCGGCGACGGCAGCGAATCGACTCTCGAAAATCCATCGCATACCTACCCGAACAGGGGCACCTACGTTGTTACCTTCACCGTAACGGATGCTGAATCAGCGCAAGACAGCGTCACTTTGGACGTCCGTGTGAAAAACGGCGGGAGTACATCCGGTGCAACCGGTGGCGGGGACAGCGGTGGCGATACCGGCGACACGATCGAGGCCGAGAAAGGCCGCAAGAAGTGTAACGACGGCATCGACAACGATGGCGACGGCCTGACCGACGGCGCCGATCCGGATTGCAGCTAAGTCAGTAAGCAACGGCTGCCTTACGGCGGTTCAAGCGGCGATGTGAATCGGCAGGCGTCTTGAGCCCCACGATCCGGGTGTCTCATCGAAAACACCCGCGACGGGCGTTTTACAATGTTTACACCTGCCCTGGTGATGATCGGCCTCGATGTTCCAGGTCGATAACTCGTACCAGTCCCGGCCGATCAGCATCTCGCCGCAGTGGTGGCACCAGGTGCTGCCGCCTTTCCTGTCGTGGACGTTGCCGGTGTAGACGTAGTGCAGTCCATTCTTGATTGCGATGTCACGAGATCTCGTGAGCGTCTTCATCGGCGTGCTGGTCCTGTTCATCATCTTCCAGTCAGGATGGAAGGCCGTGAAATGCAGCGGCACGTCCGGGCCGAGGTTCTGCATGATCCACTGCGTCATTGCGTCGATTTCCTGTTGCGAGTCGTTCTCGCCGGGAATCAGCAAGGTGGTGAGCTCGATCCACACGCCGGTCTCGTGCCTGAGGTACTTGAGGGTATCGAGCACGGGTTCCAGGTGCCCGCCACAGATCTTCCAGTAGAAACGGTCGGTGAATGCCTTGAGATCGATATTGGCGGCATCCATCAAGCCGAATAACTCCTCGCGTGGTTCCTCGGTGACATAGCCCGCGGAGACCGCCACGTTGCGGATGCCCAGCTCGCGGCAGGCATGGGCTACGTCGACGGCGTATTCCAGAAAAATGACCGGGTCGTTGTAGGTGTAGGCGACGCTCAGGCTGCCGGTGTGTTTCGCGGCGTTGGCGATCCCCTCGGGGGAGGCGCTGGCCTGGAGCCGGTCGAACTCGCGGGATTTCGAAATATCCCAGTTCTGGCAGAACTTGCAGGCGAGATTACAGCCGGCAGTGCCGAATGACAGCACCGGGGTACCCGGGAGGAAGTGATTGAGGGGCTTCTTCTCGATGGGATCGACGCAAAAACCGCTGGAGCGGCCATAGGTCGTCAGCACGATCTCCTCATCCTTGCGCGCACGCACGAAGCAGAGTCCGCGCTGCCGGTCGCGGAGCTTGCAATAACGCGGGCAGAGGTCGCATTGCAGGCGACCGTCCTCCATCTTGTGCCAGTAGCGTCCGGAAACGCCTTGTATAACAGCGTCTTGCGGGCGCCTGTCTCGTGCCTGATTCATCGTTCAATTTAGACGGCGGAACGCTCAAACGATTGCATTTCTACGTATGGAAACGCCGGCAAAGATGACTAAGATTAGCAAATACCGGCGAGGATAATTGCATGACCCATATCCGCGAACCAGCTGTCGCCGGGCAGTTCTATCCCGGCAATCCGGCTGAGCTGGGCGCCACCATACGCACTTTTTTCGACGAGGTTGAGGCCCCCGTAGGCCCCGCTCCGAAAGCCATGATCGTGCCGCACGCCGGCTACATTTATTCCGGGCCGATCGCCGCCACGGCTTATGCCAGGCTGCGGTCATACTGCGATCAGTACACGCGCGTGGTCCTGCTCGGGCCCAGCCACCGTGTCCACATCAGCGGACTCGCCCTGAGCGGCGCCGACATATTTCGCACGCCGCTGGGCGATGTGCCGCTCGACCAGATTGCGATCGCCGCTCTCGCGATGCCGGAGGTCAGTATTGTCGATACATCGCACAAGTTAGAGCACAGCCTGGAGGTGCATTTGCCGTTTCTGCAGACCGCCATCAGCTCCTTCTCGCTGGTGCCACTAGTCGTGGGGGATGCGCAGCCGCAGGCCGTGGCCAGGGTCCTGGATGCCCTGTGGGGCGGGCCGGAGACACTGATCGTGATCAGCTCCGACCTGAGCCATTACCTGAGCTATGACGACGCCCGCATCAGCGATAAGGCGACCTGTGCCGCGATCGAGAAATTCCAGCCATACTCGATCGATCACCAGCACGCCTGCGGGGCAACGCCGATAGGCGGCCTGTTGATCGCGGCAAAACGCCGCGGCATGCAGGTCGCGACGCTTGATCTGCGAAATTCCGGGGATACGGCTGGCGACAAAAGTCATGTCGTCGGTTACGGCTCGTGGCTATTCCTGGAATGAGCTAAACACCGGGAAACTCAATTGATTAGGTAGTAAGAATTCATAATGCAGCAACCAGGGAGCGAAATACGGAGCATGATCATGACTGAGAAAAAAATTGGGAACGTCACCCATTATTACAACCATCTGCACGTCGCCACGGTGAAAATCACGGATGGCGAACTGCATGTTGGCGACCTGATACATATCGACGGCCACACCTCGGACTTCACGCAGAAGGTCAAGTCCATGCAACTCGATCACAAGCCGATCGACGTGGCACACCAAGGTGAAATCGTCGGCATAGAGACCGACGAATACGTAAGAGAAAACGATAGCGTTTACATCGTTCATTAATCGCGGCGAGTATCAAGCGTCGCACTGACCGTCAGGCATTGGAGAGGACATCTACCCGAAGCAACGATTGAGTAACAAGGCACCGTCGCCGGATAAACTTCTGAGCATGAGAATCTCAGCGTGCGGTATTTTGTTGCTGGCATTCGCGGCCATCGCCGACGAGACGGATTATGCGATCGCGAGAGCCGGCATGGTGGACGAGGTGCAGTTTTATGCGACGCTCGCACGCGACACAGGCGAAACATTCGATGACGATGTCATGCGTTCCCTCGGCACGGTAAGACGTCACGAATTCGTTCCGCAAGACCAAACACGCTACGCCTACGAGAATCGTCCTTTGCCCATCGGCCATGGGCAAACCATCTCGCAACCTTACATCGTCGCGCTGATGACGGAACTTATCGATCCCGGTCAGGACGATGTCGTCCTGGAAATAGGCACCGGTTCGGGTTACCAGGCTGCAATCCTGGGGAAACTCGTCAAACAGGTTTACACGATCGAGATCATCGAAGCCTTGTACGATGAAGCGACTGCGCGCCTCAATCGGCTCGGCTACGACAATGTTGCAACGAGACTCGGCGACGGTTACTACGGTTGGCAAGAACATGCGCCTTACGACGCGATCGTCGTCACCGCGGCGGCAAGTCATGTTCCGCCCCCGCTGGTACAACAGCTAAAGCCCGGCGGCTACATGATTATCCCGGTCGGTGGCCGATTCGTGACCCAGCAACTGCTCCTGCTCCAGAAAACAATCGACGACGAAGTCATCACGCGGCAAGTCGCCGCAGTTCGCTTTGTTCCGCTGACAGGTGAACATTAAGCGAAACACACGTTTCCTTTTTTCCGCGACGCTACTCGTTTCGGTAGCCGCTATCGGTTACGAGATATTGCTGATGCGCGTGCTATCAATCGTGCAGTGGCATCACTTTGCGTACATGATCATCAGCCTGGCCTTACTCGGCTATGGCGCGAGCGGCACCTTCATTGCGATCAATAAACGCTGGCTCGAGCCGCGCTTCGAGCTCGCATTCAGTACGAGCGCTTTGTTGTTCAGTGTCGCGATCATCGCGTGCTTCGTACTCGGACAGATCGTACCCTTCAATGCACTGGAGGTTGTTTGGAATCCGCGACAGTTTCTCTATCTGGCCATCGTTTATCTGATTTACTTCGTGCCGTTCTTCTTTGCCGCGAACTGCATCGGCCTCGCATTCACCTGCCGCAAGTCACTGATCGACCGCATCTACTTTTTTGACCTCCTGGGCGCCGGGGTCGGCGCCATGCTCATCATCGGCGCGCTGTTCCTGCTGTCACCGCAGAATGCGCTGATAATGCTGGCAATATTCGCGCTGCTCGCATCGCTGCTGATGGCCCTCGCAGCGACATCGCGCAAGCCGTTGCTGGCCACGCAGTTCATCCTGTTGCTCATCTTCCTGGCCGGCTTGCCACAATCGTGGCTCGCTTTGCGGATCTCGGAATACAAGTCGTTAAACCAGACGATGCAGGTCATCGATACCCGCGTGTTGTCCGCGTCCTCCAGCCCCCTTGGACTGGTGACCGTGGTCGAGAGCCCGCGGGTGCCGTTTCGTCACGCACCGGGTCTCGCCATCAACACCCGGCATGCGGTGCCGGAGCAGTTGGCCGTGTTTACAGACGCCGATGGCATGAGTGCCATCACCCGATTCGATGGCAACCTCGACACGGTCGCTTACATGGGTGATGTCGCGACTGCGCTGCCGTACGCGCTGCTCGATGCGCCGCATGTACTAATCCTCGGTGCCGGCACGGGTGCCGATGTGCTCATGGCCATGTATCACGGAGCGGAGAAAATCGACGCGGTCGAACTCAACCCGCAAGTATCGGAACTGGTAACCGACACTTATGCAGAATTCGCAGGCTACCTGTATGACGATGAACGGGTTACCGTGCACATCGGGGAAGCACGTGGCTTCGTCGTTCGTGGTGATGAGCAATACGATCTCATCCAGGTTGCATTGCTCGATTCTTTTTCGGCTTCCGGCTCCGGCGTGCAGGCGCTGAATGAGAGTTACCTGTATACGGTCGAAGCCATCCGGAAGTTCCTCGAGCACACCCGGAGCGGTGGGCTGCTGGCGATTACGCGCTGGCTAAAACTACCACCGCGGGACAACCTCAAGCTCGTCGCCATAGTCATTGAAGCATTGCGACAGTCGGGCGCCGCGGAACCCGGACGGCAACTGGCCGTGGTTCGCAGCTGGAACACGAGCACCCTGCTCGTCAAGAATGGCGAATTCTCGGTAGACGAGCTCGCGGCGATACGCGAGTTTGCCCGCTCGCACTCATTTGATACCGCTTACTACCCGGGCATGCCGGCCAGCGATGCCAATCGTTTCAATCTGCTCGAAGAACCGTATCTATATGACGGGATCAACGCCTTGCTCGGCGACGAAGCGAATGATTTCATCGAGCGTTACAAGTTTCATATCGCGCCCGCGACCGATAACCAGCCCTATTTCTTCCATTTCTTCAAATGGGGCACCTTGCCCGAAGTCATGGCGCTGCGTAAACGAGGTGGTGCCAGCCTGATCGAGTGGGGTTACCTGATTCTTACTGCCACGGTCGCGCAAGGTGCAATTGCCGGGGCGCTCCTGATCCTGCTTCCACTGTCACGCATCGAGCGCACTTGGCCCTCGGGTACCGGGCCGCAGATGGGGACTTACTTTTTTATACTCGGACTTGCGTTTCTTTTCGTCGAGATCGCCTTCATACAGAAGTTCATCCTGTTCCTCAGTCATCCGCTGTATGCGGTTGCGGTCGTGCTCAGCGGTTTCCTCGTGTTCGCCGGACTCGGCAGTGCGTACTCCGCCAGATTGCGCCAGCGCGTTACAGAAACCGGGCCTTCCCCGGTGAGTATTGCGGTAGGCGGAATCGCATTTTTCTCGCTGGCGTATGTAACGCTGCTGCCACAGCTTTTCGATGCCCTGATCGGACTTACCGATAGCATCAAGATGGCGCTGTCGATCCTGTTCATCGCCCCGCTTGCCTTTTGTATGGGCATGCCCTTCCCGCTCGGACTGAGTCGGCTCGCGGACAGCGCGCCCGACTTTATCCCCTGGGCCTGGGGCATCAACGGCTTTGCCTCGGTCATGAGCGCGGCGCTGGCAACGCTGCTCGCGATACAGTTCGGCTTCACGGCCGTCATTTTATTGGCGCTGGCGTTGTATGCTCTGGCCGCAGCGATTATGCGG
>JBFFKF010000043.1:0-20557 GCA_041555515.1 Woeseiaceae bacterium | reverse complement strand
GACCTCGAGCAGCAGCGGGCCGGTCTTGGAGCGAATGATATCGACGCCAGCGACCGTCAGTCCCATCGTTTTCGCCGCCTTGATGGCGAGCTGCCGTTCTTCTTTGGCAATTCTTACCATCTGTGCCTTACCGCCCTGGTGAATGTTGGCGCGGAATTCACCCGGGGCGGCTTCTCTCTCGATGCTGGCAACGACCTTGCCGTCGATGACGAAACACCTGAGATCCTTGCCTTGCGCCTCCTTGATAAATTGCTGTACGAGCAGATTTGCGCGTATTGCCTTGAATGCATTGATCACGCTCTCGGCGGCTTTCCGTGTCTCGGCCAGCACGACCCCGCGTCCCTGCGATCCCTCGAGCAATTTGACGATCAGCGGGGCTCCGCCGACCATGTCGATCAGGTCATTGGTGTCCATGGGTGAATTGGCGAAGCCACTGACGGGGATATCCAGGCCGTTGTGAATGAGCAATTGGAGCGCGTACAGCTTGTCTCTCGACTGTGCAATCGATGTCGAATTGTTCATCGTGTACACACCCATGCTTTCGAACTGGCGTGTAATCGCGCATCCGTAGAATGTCGCGGCCGGTCGAATGCGGGTTATCACAGCGTCGATATCGTCGAGGTTGCGACCACCCCGGTAATGCACCTGGGGGTGCGTGGCGTCGAGCTTCATGTAACAGTGCCTGACATTGACGAACAGCATCTCGTGACCGCGTTCCTCACCGGCTTCCATGATCCGCTTGTTGCTGAACAGTTTGTCGTCTGATGCCAGCAACGCGATGCGCAAGCCACCGTGAGTGCTCTCGATCTTGCCGTACATGTGATCGATTCCGTCATCGCTGATTTCGCCGTGGCAAAAATTGGCGGCCGGATCGACGAGGATACGGTCGCTCATCGCCTCGCGGCCGAGCAACATGCGGTAGCCCATCGAGTCGCGGTTTGCGAGCGTTAATTCGATGTCCCACACCCGGTAGCCGAGCGAAAGTGGCGTGCTGATCACGTAGCGTTTTTCCGCGATGCCACTCGAACTGCGAATGACTCGCCGGTCAACGACTTTTGATTCGCACTTGATGGTCGTGCGCCGGTTTTGCTGCAAGGGATGTACCTCGAAACTCACCCACGATTCACCATGCCGTTTGAACGGCTGGATATTAAATGCATGGATCGAGGAAGTTTTGGCCCCGGAGTCGACTCGCGCCTTGATTGCCGGGACTCCCAGGTCAGGAAAGCCACACCATTCCTGACTACCTACGATGATCTTCGCCTCTGTGTCGGTCACAATCGCTCTCCACTATCGCCCAAGATAAAGTGGTCGCAATGTTTTCCAGATTGGCTGTGAAGGTATTGTTATGACCCTTTCTGCAAATTCATTGATACCCGGCTTGCAAATCGTACCTATTCCCACATTGTCCTTGCGCCCAATCCAAGGACAGTTGCTTGGTGTGGCGTCATTCTACTGCAAACGTGCGCCGCTTGCATCGCATGCCGGCGTTCCTCCGATGCCAACTGTTTCTGATTTGCGACAGCCTGAGGCGTGCGCTAAGGCTGGTGGAAAAAGTCGTTCAGTCCGGCGTCTGGCTGAGTACTGACATCAGGATTGCTATGCCTTCGACGAAATTGCCGAGCCGAATGTTTTCATTCGGACTGTGCTGATTGTTGTCGATGTTGACGGTCGGTATTTTAGCCGCGGGAACACCAAGTGTTTCGACAAATGGAGAGATCGGTACGGAACCACCAGAGGTGCGAATCAGGATCGGCTCTTCTCCGTACAAATGCCGCATGCCGGCACGCGCGAGTCGTCCTGCCGCCGCATCCATGTCGGAACGGTAAGCGGAATAACTGAACTCATATGTGAAGGTGACAATGTCGGAGTGCTCTAGTCGTTCCGCGTCAGTGGGTTCGTGGTCGATAACGTGATAGCCGAGATTTTCGATGTGTGACTTGACGAGGCCGAGTAAATACATGTGATCCGATTCTTTTACGAGGCGCATGTCTATCTCGGCCGTTGCGGTCGCAGGAATTATTGTTCGTGACTCCTTACCGACCCATCCCGATGACATTCCACGAATATTGAGAGATGGATATTGAATTGCCTCCTGCAAGGTTGGCGCCACTTCGTCGTGTTTGATCAAACCCATGTCCCTGAGAATTTGTTCCTCGTCATCCGGAACCGCCTCGAGCACCGCGCGCACCTCATCGCTGATTGTCACGCCATCGTAAAAACCCGGTAATAACACACGACCGTTCGCGGATTTCATCGAGTTCAGTATGCGTGTCATGTGAAATGCGGGATTGGGCACGAAGTTGCCGTAGTGACCGCTGTGCTGCGGAGCTTTTGGTCCATAGGTGACGAGGGTGATGGTGACGATGCCCCGGGCGCCGAAACCGACGGTCGGTTTATTCGACGGGTGCGGTGGACCGTCGAAAATCAACAGCATGTCTGCGGCAAGAAGATCGCGGTTAGCCTCGACAGCCGGCGGCAGGTTTGGCGATCCCATTTCCTCTTCCGTATCGACGATCGCCTTGATGTTGAATGCCGGTTCAAACCCTGCTTTGTCCAGCAGGTCCATGGCGATCATGAACTGCGTCATCGGGCCCTTGGAATCCGCGGCAGACCTTGCGAAGACACGCCAGTCCGGATCATAGGATGTCTCGAGCAGATCCCAGGAAATACGCTCGAATTCGCCGTCTGCGTTGCGCTCCTTGAGAACCGGTGTGTAAGGGTCCTCCTGCAACCAGGCTGACGGGTCGACTGGCTGGCCATCGGACTGTAAGTAGATGAGCACCGTTTTTGCAGCTTCGGAAACCCGGCGTTCGGCAAGGAGCAGGGGGCTGCCGGCGGTGGAAATTCGTTGCGTGGTGAAATCGCGCTCGTTAAACGCGTCCTCCATCCACTCGACCAGGCGCAGGATATCGTCGGGATAATTGGCATCATTGGGCAAGCTCAGGAATTCGCGATACAGCGCGATCGCCGGTCTCTTATTTTCCTCGACAAGGGTCCGGATGGTTTCAACCGGAACGGATTGTGCCGCCGTGGGCAAGCTGTAAAAAGTAAATACCAGGATGGAAAAGGAAAAAAAGTGACGCATCTTCTTATCTGTTTCAGTAAGCTTAATGGTTATAGCGAGAGAATAATCCAGCGCTGGCAAAGAATCACTTCGTAAGAACTGGCGCGTTGCTTTGGCTGAACTAGAATTCAATTCAACGTCGCCCCGTGCGACCTACGGGAGAATAGCAGTGATAAGAATGCACAAATACATTGCAGGTGCCATGTTTTTAGGGCTGATTTCGACTGCCTGTGTGGCCCAGGATGACGAGGGTCCCATGGGATTTTCCTATGTGACCTACTACGTATGTGACGTTGCGAGCCAGGGAAGCATGGATGTAATTGTCGAGACAAACGAGAAACCCGTATTCGATAAATGGGTGGAAGAAGGCAAGCTGATCGGCTGGGGCTATCTGTCCCATTTTACGGGCGGACGCTGGCGTCGCGTGCAATATCACGTTTCGCCGACCATGAATGATGCGCTCAGTAACCAGGTGGCAATATTCGAGGAAATCTATGCCGACAACAACGAAGCGGGCCAGGCTCGCGCGGAGGCCTGCGAAGCCCATGATGATTACATCTGGGCACTGCTGCAGGGCAGCCCCACCGGGACCGACCGGGGCGCAGTCAGCCTGTCTGTCTATTACGTTTGCGAGCTCAACGGCCAGGAACGAGCCGACGAGATCTGGGCGGAGGCGAATGCCCCGGCGCTGAATAAGTTGCAGGAAGAGGGCAAGATCGCGTCATGGGGCTGGTCGTCTCATCAGATGGGCGGCAGGTACCGGCGCCTGCAGACGATTACCGGAGCCGACTATGCTGCTGTTGTGGAAGCGAATGGCGCGTTAGTGCAATATAGCGGCGACGACGATAGTGGTCTGGGCGAGGAATTCAGCAGCATCTGTCGGTCTCATTCCGATTATCTGTGGGACATCGTCCACGAAGCGCCTTAGGTAACAGGGGAGCACTACCACTCGGGCGGCTCTCGGAGCCGCCCTTTTTATATGTGCCAACGCGATAGACTAGCCTTGTATGACCGCACCTTCGCCAGACAACCCCCCAAAGATTCGCATAACAAACCTCAGCCGCAGTTACGTCGAGGGTGGCAGGCAGCTCGCCGTGCTCGAAGATCTGAATGCGGAATTCTATGCGGGCGAAACGGTGGCGTTACGCGGCCGAAGCGGCTCGGGCAAGTCGACACTGTTAAACCTGATCAGTGGAATCGATGCCCCCGACAAGGGGCAAGTCGAAGTTGCCGGGCTCAACATCACGACAATGTCCGAGCACGATCGCACGCTGTTCCGGCGCAAGCACATCGGCTTCGTCTATCAGGCTTTCAATCTCGTATCGACCCTGAGCGTCAGTGACAACGTCAGGCTGGTACTGGAACTCAATGGGGTAGAGGAACCAGAGGCCAGCGAACGAATAAGCGAAATGCTCAAGGCGGTGGATCTGTCGAATCGCGCAGAAAGTTTTCCCGACGTGTTATCCGGTGGCGAGCAGCAGCGTGTCGCGATCGCAAGGGCGCTCGTGCATCGACCATCGATGTTACTCGCGGACGAACCGACTGGAAATCTCGATGACAAAACTGCGATGCGGATTTTGCAACTGCTTGATGAGCTGGTGCACAAGTCGGGCGGTACAATGATCATTGCGACGCACAGTGCGAAGGTCGCATCCTTTTGTAATCGCGTCTTCGAACTTCGTAACGGCATGCTGCATCCCTCGGATAAGTGAACATGCCCGCTCTGTACCGCGCGAGTTTCGGATACCTGTTGCGCCATCCCTGGCAACTGGCCCTGGCATTGCTCGGCATCTGCATCGGTGTGGCAGTCATCGTAGCCGTCGACCTCGCGAATGAGAGTTCGCGCCGTGCATTCCTGCTATCGATGGACGCGGTCAACGGGGAAGCGACACACCAGATCACCGGCGGCCCCTCGGGCGTAGAGGAATCCCTGTATACGGAGCTGCGTGTAGAGCATGGCATACGATCAATTGCCCCGGTGGTCGCCGGCTATATTCGCTACCAGGACACGGTCTTGCGATTGCTGGGCGTCGATATTTTTGCGGAGCGGGAATTTCGCAACTATTCGCTCCTGGGAAGCAGTGAGCAGTCGATAGTCGAAACCGGTTCGGATAACGACTCCGCGATCAATGTCACGACCAGGATCCTGACGACGCCGGGTACTTTGCTGGTCTCCGGGAGCACGGCAGGCAGACTCGGGCTCGAAATAGGCGAGCGGTTCAAGCTCCTGGCGGCCGGCAAGGAACAAGATGCGCTCCTGGCCGGATTTTTTGCGCTGCAAGAAGAAGGGCGGCTCGATAATCTGCTGATCACCGACATTGCCAATGCTCAGCAGTGGCTCGGCATGCACGGCAAACTGACGCGCATCGATGTGAGAGTCACGGATCAAACTCCGGAGTTGGTCGAGCGACTCGAGGACGTGCTACCGCAAAACGTGCAACTCACGTCCGCAGCGGGGCGGACGCAGTCGACTTTGGACATGACGAGCGCTTTCATGACCAATCTGACAGCCATGAGTCTCCTCGCATTGCTCATTGGCATATTCCTGATATACAACAGCGTGGCTTTTGCCGTGTTACAACGACGTGCCCTGATTGGCGTACTACGTGCAATCGGTCTGACACGCAGGCAGACGTTTTCTCTCATACTGCTTGAAGGTGTGATGCTCGGCATAACCGGCGCGGTACTCGGCTTGTTGTGCGGTATTTGGCTTGGTGAACAATTGCTCCAGCTGGTTGCGCGGACGATCAGCGATCATTATTTCGTCGTCAATGTAACCGGTGTCTCCGTCGCCCCGGCGTCTGTCGTCAAAGGTTTTGCCGCGGGGCTGGGCGCGACCGTTCTCGCAGCAGCGGTGCCGGCGTTCGAAGCATCTTCGTATCAGCCGCGGCTCGCCATGACCCGTTCGGTGCTCGAGCACAGGGTCGGGCATTCATTGCCGGCGGTCACGGCTGCGGGGCTCACGGGGGCATTCCTCGCCATGTTCATTCTTGCGTTCTCGGGGCATAACCTGGTCGCCGGACTGGTGGCGCTGTTCCTGTTGATTCTCGGATTTGCGCTGCTCATTCCGATTGCCGTCAGGACTGCGGCTCGTGTGCTGGCGCCAGCGGCGGGTAGACTGCTGGGCACATCGGGAAAACTGGCTGTGTCGGGAATCGGCACCTCGCTGAGCCGCACAGGCGTCGCAATCGTCGCGCTCGCCGTCGCCGTGTCGGCGACGGTCGGCGTCAGTGTAATGGTCGACAGTTTTCGGGCTTCCGTAAACGAGTGGCTCGGCAATACGTTGCGGTCGGATATTTATGTCGGCGTTCCCGGAGGTTCGTTCGACCCTGAGTTGCTGGACGACCTGCTTGCGATTCCCGGCATAGAACATCACAGCACGAGTCGGCGAACGTGGCTGGAGTCGGAGTCGGGCAGGTTACGCCTCATCGTTCTGCAGATGGCGCCGGGCAGTTATGCCGGTACGGCGATCCGCGAGGGTGATCCGGAAGAGGTCTGGCGCGCGTTCGACATGCAAGGCGCAGTGCTCGTTTCCGACGCTTATGCCTATCGTCACGATGTGGGGCGCGGCGATACGGTGAGCTTCAAGACCGGAAACGGTGACCGGGCATTTCGTGTTGCTGCTGTTTTCCAGAGTTACGATTCCAATGACGGCGCGATCCTGATGAGTCGCCGCACCTATGACATTTTCTTCGATGACCCGAGAATCGATTCGCTCGGCATCTACCTCGAAGAAGATGCGGATATCGACCGCGTCATGCAAGACATCCGCCAACTCGGTGCCGGCAGACAGGCGCTCGCTCTCAACAGCAATGCACGCATTCGTGAAATTTCCCTCGACATATTCGACCGGACTTTCATCATTACGGACGTCCTGTACTGGCTTGCCGTCGGCGTCGCGGTGATCGGCATACTCGGCGCGATGCTCGCCTTGCAGCTGGAGCGCGCCAGGGAACTGGCGGTGCTTCGAGCCATCGGCATGACGCCGGGGCAAATGGCCGGGATGGTCACGATGCAGACCGGGTTTATCGGTGTGCTGAGTGGTGTTGCAGCGATTCCCCTCGGCATCATCATGGCCTGGGTCCTTATCGCGGTCATCAATCGGCGTGCGTTTGGCTGGGAGATGGACATGATCATCGAGCCAGGCGTCCTGCTGACCTCGCTGGCCCTTGCTATCGGCGCCGCGCTGGTGGCCGGCCTGTATCCTGCCCGGCGCGCCGCCACTGCCCGGCCGGCGCTCGCGATGCGCGAGGAATGACTTGAAAAAAAACTCGAAAAAAGAGGTGTTAGTTGCTGTTTTAATAACGTTTATTACGGTCATCATTCTTCGATCACTGGAGGTTTCGGCGCCCGGCCCGGAAGTTGCCGCGCCGCTCAGTGCTTCCTCCCGGCTTTCGGAATTGCTGGGCGACGCGGGCCGGGAAGGCTACGCCCAGGCGATCGACAGCCGGCGTTTCACGTTTCCTGCCGATCACGGGCCGCACCCCGAATTCCGCAATGAGTGGTGGTATGTCACCGGCAATCTCGACAGTGATACCGGCAGGCGATTCGGCTTCGAGCTCACTATTTTTCGCTTTTCGCTCACGCCACAGGCGGTAGACGCTTCGACAAGCAACTCGGCATGGCGCAGCAACCAGGTCTACATAGGCCATTTCGCCCTCACGGACGCCGCGAAGCGCCAGTTTCATGTGGCGCAGCGATTCTCGAGGGGCAGTCTGGGGCTTGCGGGGGCGGTGGCGCAGCCGTTTCGCGTCTGGCTGGATGACTGGTCGATCACCGGAACCCGTTCCAGCGGACCCGTCGTGGCCGAATACAAATTCGGCCTTCCCTGGAAATTGCAGGCCGGCGACGGGGAAATTTCCCTGAACCTGACGCTAACGCCGCGCAAAGCGCCGGTGTTGAACGGCGTGGATGGCTTGTCGCAAAAAGCGGCGGCGGAGGGCAACGCATCGTATTACTACTCGATAACGCGCCTGCGGACCGACGGCACGATCCGCATCGGCGACGAGGAATTACTTGTCAGCGGCCTGTCGTGGCTGGACCGTGAATGGGGGAGCAGCGCGCTCTCAGCCGAACAGCAGGGCTGGGACTGGTATGCATTGCAGCTTTCGGATGGCAGCGACCTGATGTTCTACAACCTGCGACGAAACGATGGCAGCCAGGACATTCACAGTGCGGGCACGCTGACAATGGCAGACGGCAGCTCCGTGTATCTTTCCGGAGAGGACCTCGAAATCGAAGTGCTCGATACCTGGAACAGCCCGCATGGCGGACAGTATCCAATGGCGTGGCAAATTACCGCGCCACTGCATGAATTGAATCTGCGAGTCGACCCGGTACTGGACGCACAGGAACTCATTACCACGGTGCGTTACTGGGAAGGCGCGGTGGACGTCACCGGCACTCGCGGCGAGTCACCCATCACCGGGCGCGGCTACGTCGAGTTAACGGGCTATGCAGATCCGGACATGCTGCCCTGAACCCCGGCCTATAAAGACATTCTTTTGTTAACTGCTTCATAACGTCGACTTCGCCCATGTCTGATTCAAGATCCGAATTCAAATGGCCGGTAGCCGTTGAACAAAAAATTGCGGCCCCGGCGCGCCGTGTGTGGGATGCAATATCGGCGCCGGGACACCTCGAACTCTGCCATCCTTTCTGTGCGACAAATGCGGTCCGCGTCTGGCCGGGACCAAATGCCGAGGACGAGATTCGTTATCTCAGCGGATGGATTTACGAGCGTCACTTTCGTCAATGGGTCGAGGGAGTCGGCTATGATCTCGAAATCGGCAGATCAGGCGGCCGCACATCATCTGTTTCGTGGCGCATTGCCCCCGTCGACGAGCAAAATTGCACCCTCACCATAACCGTATATCCGCACGTGCTGCAGACGCTTCCCGTGTGGATTCGCTGGTTGCCGCACCTGCTTCGGCTGCGGCCAATGCTTGAGTCGTACCTGGAATCTGTCGTCAAAGGTGTCGACTGGTACGTAACGCGCGGTGAGCCGGTGCCAAAGAATCAGTTCGGCAGACATCCCTGGTTTTCGGCTCGGCAATCGACAGAAGAATGACGGTCAGATGGCGTCCCTTGATCGACCAGGGGCGGACCCTCGAGTTGCCCAATTTTCAATGATCTGAATGTCCGCTGTCAGGAAACGCGGATGTTGGTGGCCGGCTATACCAGAGATCTAGGATGAGCGGCTGAAACGGCTGAAGAGTCCTGTTTTCTTTTTTGGTTCGTCTTCGTCTGCGTCAGGTGCAGGCGCTTCACCGCTGTCTATTGCTTTTAATGTGGCTGTCATTTCTGTCTGGAATTGCTCCTCGAGCGAGCCGGGTCCAGCACCATCTTTTTTGGGTGTCGCTTTGGAACCGTGCGTATCGCCCAAGGCAATTTCTTCGAAACTATTGCTGCCACTGTTCAGTTGCTTGATCAAATCAAAGCGCCGGGTCGTGGACATTTGAATGTCCGTGTCTGACCCCAGGGGATCTTTCGCTTCCCGGACAGCCGTATCTTCCACCAGTTCGAGCACCAAAGACGGATCTTTCTCGGCCGCTGCTGCGAGCGCATCCTTGTCGGGTTCGGAACTGCCCGCACTGTCCGATTCAATCTTGGCGGGTGCTTCTCTTTCAGGCGGCGGATTGGCGACCACCTCGGCGGCAATTGCCTCGAATTCTGCGTTGCCGAATAAGGTTTCCGCCATCGTGTCCGTCAGGTCCTTCAGCGATTCCGCTTTGCCTAATTCCTCGGCGGTCTGAGGAGATACCGCAGCGGCCCTGTTTCGCTTTTCTTCGAGCGCTGCGTCGAGCGTCAATGCAGGGACGCCGTCGAGCGTATTGTCATTGCTCTCGGGGCCTTTGTCGCCGGTCGCCGGCGGTTTCTTTTCTTCCTCATTTTCATTCGCCGCAGCAATCGCTGCTTCGAGCACATCGATGTCTGGCATGCGAGGCATATCGGCGGCTTTCTTCTTTGCCTTTGCTTCGGCTTTCGCCTCTGCCGCGGCCTTTGCCCTGGCCTCTGCTTCAGCCCTGGCTTTGGCTTCGGCTTTGGCCTTTGCCTGAGCTTTGGCCTCTGCTTCAGCCCTGGCCTCGGCTTTGGCCTTGGCCTCGGCTTTGGCCTCGGCTTCGGCCCTGGCTTCGGCTTTGGCCCTGGCTTCGGCTTTGGCCCTGGCTTCGGCTTTGGCCCTGGCTTCGGCTTTGGCCCTGGCTTCGGCTTTGGCCTCAGCTTCGGCTTTGGCCTTTGCTTCGGCTTTGGCCTCAGCTTAGGCTTTGGCCTTTGCTTCGGCTTTGGCCTCAGCTTCGGCTTTGGCCCTGGCCTCGGCTTTGGCCCTGGCTTCGGCTTTGGCCCTGGCCTCGGCTTTGGCCCTGGCCTCGGCTTTGGCCCTGGCTTCGGCTTCTTCCTTGCGTCTTTCCTCAGCCATCTGCTCGGGTGTTGCCGGAGTCGGCGCATCGATGCGCATTGAATGCGACAACATTGGAAGCTCGTCATCCAATTGTTCGTGCTGAGCGGCCGCGGCTTCCAGCTGGACTTTTGTTTTCTTGTCGACCTGAATCATCGGCGCCATCTTGAAGGTCGACGGGTCTTTGCCTTCTCTCTTGGCCTGCGCAATCTTGTCCGCGTTAATCGCTTCCATGCGCGACGTTTGTTCGACTTCAAACGAGATCTCGCCGGGAATCTCTCCGTCATCATCATTACCGGCCGCCTGTTCCATCATCCAGTCCGGTCGCTTTTGCGGTTGTGTGGATTCGATATCCGGCTGGACGGGAGTTTCGGGTTCTGGTTTCGGCGCCGGTGGACTGCTGCGCAGCACCGATGCCGCGGGCAGGGCGACTTCGATGCCAAGCGCATCTTTCGCGATTCTCTGGATGAACTGCGCCGTCAACGGCGCCGTGCCTTCGGCGTATGCCATTGCGAGGGCCGATTCACACAGATTATTGATGACCCTCGGGATGCCCTCCGAACAGCGGTACAGCATGTCGATAGCCCCCGCATCGAGGATCTTGTCCGTGTCACCGCCAGCTTCGCGGATGCTGTGACGCAGATAACCCTGTACTTCCTGGGCATTGAACGGGTCGACCGCGATTCGCAGACGCGTGCGCTGGCGTAGCCGGGCAAGCGCGGGGCTTGACAGCCATTCGTTGAGCTCCGGCTGCCCCATGAGAATGATATTGGCGCCGGTCGCGTCACCGGAGTCGGCGGCCGTCATTGCTTCCATTTCAACGAGTGCGTCCTGTCCGACACGCTGTGCGTCCTCGACGACGATTGCGAGTTGTGCACCCGCGGCGGCACGTTCACTCAAAAGACGGCGAAATGCGGCAAATTTTTGCACGGTGCCCGATGCCTGGCGACTGATTCCGAAACCGGTGAGCAACAGTTGCAGGACCTCGTCCGGTGCGAGCGCCATGCGGCCGACCCAGGCGACCATCCTTCCCGGTGTTATGGACTCGAGGGCGCGGGTGACGACGGTCGTCTTACCGACGCCAACCGGTCCGCTAACGGCGACGATGGAATCGACGGCAGTCAGCCCGGCGCCGAGGCTTTTGATGACCTTCGCCTGCTGGGGACCCACGAACACGGACTGGTCTTCAGCCTTGGAGCTGAATAATTTTTTCTTCAGGCCAAAATGTTTTTCGTACATTCGTTGTCTTCAGACGCCAAGCAACAGCACCGCCCGCGAGCACACGGTGCACAAGGCAGTTTGAAGGGAAAAATAATTGAATTCAGGGAGTTATGTCACAAATCGGGCAGCGCGGCCGGATCGCTGTAACAGCTTGGTTTTACAGAGAATTTCCGCAGGGCGGCCACCACGCCCGGAGGCCCCTTTGTGATGCAGTTCGGCGCTTCGCACTGGCCGCCTGGCCACCGATCTTGCCGCACAAAACGCGGTTCAATCCGCCGAATCGAGTCCTGTGGCAAATAAAATATTTTTAAAACAATCACTTATCAAGGCTCGATCCCGGACACCAGTAAATAGCCGATGGTCCCCGTAAACAGGGCGTAATAGACGAACGGGAAGAAGGTGCGGCGGATCACGAGCCCCTCCCGGCCGAGCATGCCGACCACCGCCGATGCGGCCACCACGTTGTGCACACAGATCATGTTGCCGGCTGCGCCACCGACCGCCTGCAGAGCGACAATCCAGGTGGGATCCACGCCGATTCGCTGCCCGACGCCGAACTGGAACGATGAGAACATCATGTTACTTACGGTATTGCTGCCGGCAACGAATGCACCGAGTCCACCGATGAAAGTCGCAAAAACCGGCCATGCGGTACCGGCCAGAGCCGCGACGCCGTCTGCCAGCTCAATCGGCATGCGATCGAATCCGGCTGCACCACCATCCGAGTTGATGAATACCTGCACCATCGGGACGGTAAAGATCAGCGCCATTGAGGCACGCAGCGCCGCTTTTCCCGATTTCCCCAGCGCGCGTTTGATTGACGCGGGTTCCATGCGGTGGGCGAAATACGTGAACAATACGGCGATCAGGAAAATTGTTCCCGGCAAATACAGCGGTGCTACGTTGATTGTTATGTGCGTGCCGAACAACTCCGGTATGCGTACTGCGGCACTTTGCATGAACGCCTTGAATGGCAAAGCATCGAGACGCGTCATGACCAGGAGTACAGCGACGACGAGATAGGGAGACCAGGCGGATATCATGCCGATATTCCGCTTCGCAATTTCGTCCGCTTTGATTTCGATTGTTCCGGACCACTGCGGCAGCCAGCGTGATTTTTCCTCGAAGTGCCATTCATCCTTCGGCGTCAGAAAATTGTTGCGCGCGGCGCTGACGACTATTGCGAGTCCGGTGAGGCCACCGAGCAGCGACGGAAATTCGGGCCCCAGGAAAAGTGCCGCGAAAAAGTAAGGTACAGTCATGGAAAATGCGGCGAACAATGCAAATTTCCACGCTCGCAATCCCTCCATGAATGAACGATTGGCGCCGAACAATCCCGTCATCATGCAAATGACGATCAGTGGCACCAGCGTCCCTGCCAGCGCATGCAGGAACGCGACCTTGATTGCAATCGAGTCGAGGAGTGCTGCGAATGAGGAAATGTCGCTCGTCGCGATCCAGTCGTCCACGGCGGCATCGTTGGACAAGCCGGTTCTGACGCCAACCAGGATCGGCGTTCCGGCCGCGCCAAATGAAACCGGTGTGCTTTGTATGACCATACCCGCGATGACTGCCGCCATGGCAGGAAAACCGAGACCGACCAGGAGTGGAACCGCAACCGCTGCCGGCGTACCGAATCCCGCAGAGCCTTCGATGAATGCGCCGAACAACCACGCGATGATGATGACCTGTACCCGCCGGTCCGCGGATATGCCGGTAAAGCCCGAACGGATCGCGTACAGCCCGCCACTCTCCTGCAAGGTATTCAGAAGCGCGATGGCACCGAAGATAATGAAGATCAGCGTCGCTGCCACGACGATGCCATTAAGCGTCGCCGCGGTGATGATGGTGACGGGTACTTTCCAGACCAGAAGCGCGAGCGTTGCGCAAACGAGGTATGCAATCGGCATTGCGCGACTGGCGGGCCAGCGCAAGGCAACCAGGAAAATTGCGACGGATGCAATGGGCAATAAAGAAAGGAGTGCCAGTACGCCGTTACTCATCGGCGTAAGCATACGCGTAGTTACAGGGCCGATGCGAACTTAGCGAGTAATTTGCCGGCGCTTGTTCGGATCGAGTTCGCCGATAGATGGTGTCGCCGGCAAATTTCCAGGTCTCGCCGCCATCCGGCGAACTACGTCATCGCCTGTGCCGACTATGGTCCGTAGCGTTCAGAAGCCTGGTAACTGGAAAACGTGCTGATCAGCTCTTCGGACCGGGCCTCGCGCAAAGCGGCGCAGAGGTGAATCTTTTCGGTCGCCATGGCCAGTTCGCGTTCGTAACCGGGCAACTCGTCAGCGTGCGATTCAACGAACTCTGCCCACTCGCTCGCCTTGTCGGTTTCGCAGAAAAATCCGCCCAGCATTGCCATATTTGACCTGAACATTTCAGGTATCAGGCCCAATAACTGTTCGTCATTTTTCCTGAGCCAGTCATAGGTCAGCTCGGTGGTGGCATTACGCGCCATTTGACGTACAACGATTCTCGCGACGTCCAATCCCTGGAACTCCCCGGCAAGCAGCGTCGCCTGTAACTTACGGACCAGCGCAGGATCTTCGACGCGAGCGAGCGCGCCAGTTGCGGCATTGCGAAAGGCCGGGTCCTCTGACGCGATAGCTGCATTCAACAACAGATCGAAGAAGGGTTCGCCGAGATCCTGCACACCGACCGACAATATGGTCTCCAGTTCAGCGGCGGGAGCAGCGGACGGGTCGGGGTCGCCGTCGAGACCCATGCGTGCCGCTGCCATGCGGGCAAGCGGTTCGCGCATATCCGGGTCTTTTGCCGCCACAATCAGGAATCGTTGCATGCTCTGGTGCAGGATGCGGGAGCCGGAATCGGACTTGTTGTCGAGCGCCTCGAATCTTGGCCGGACGATTCGGCTAAACGCTTTTTGCAGCGAGCCGAGCTGACCGTCCTCGACGATTTCCGCAATGCCCTCGAGATGGGCTGTCGCCGCGTCGGCAACATCCCAGGCCTCGTGATTCACGAGCGCAGCCATGCCGGCGGCATAAATATCGGCGGCAACAGTGCCTGCCCGAAATGCCGCGTCCAGGCTGTCGCCGAGTACCAATGCTTCACGCGCGCGGGTTTCCGGTATGGCGGCGACCAGGTCTCGCCAGCCGGCATCGTCGAGCGCAAACCGGTAATAGCCGCTGCCGCCCGCGTTCGGATGTACCGACGTCGGGCAACTCTCTGCATCGAGACTGATGGCTTGCGTTCTTTCACTAATAAGCGAGCAACTGCTTTTCTCCACGCCGTCGACAAGATAATTGATGCACATCGGTACCTGCCATTTGCCGGCTTCGGGTTCGATGCTCGAACCGAGTGGCGCGTAGCGCTGCTGGCTAACGCTGATCTGCGGATCTAGTTCGTCCTCACAGTCCAGCCTGACCGATAGCAGCGGCACCCCCGGTTGCTGGATAAACGTCTTGAAGGCTCCCTCGATTTCCAGGCGTTCGGAGCCTTCTGCGACCGACTCGATGAAGTCTTCCGCAGTCGCCGTGCCATCCGCATGCCGTTTCATGTGGAGCCGAATTCCATCGCGAAATCTGTCTTCGCCGACATAACGCTCGAGCATGGTCAGCACACCGGCGCCTTTGTCGTAGGTAATGCTGTCAAAAGCACCATTGATCCTGTCGTTGTGATCGATCGGTTCGCGAATTTGACGTGCAGATGCCAGGGAATCTTCGGACATCGCGACAAGTGCATCCTGTAGCGTTGATCGATCGAATTGGCCGTCCGGCCAGTACGCATGCGCTGTCTTGTCCATGATCCAGCTCGCGAAGGATTCGTTGAGCCAGATATCGTTCCACCAGTGTGGCGTGACGACGTTACCGAACCACATGTGCCCTATTTCGTGTGCGTGCACCCTGGCGAACGAGCGTCGCTGGGCGAGTGGCGAGTTCTCGTCCATGAGCAACAGGTATTCGTCATAGGTGATCGCTCCGACATTTTCCATGGCACCGCCAAAGCTCTCCGGCATGGCAATGAGATCGAGTTTCCGGTATGGATAAGGCGTGCCGAAGTAATCTTCGAGGACCGACAATATGCCATCGGTATGTTTCAGCGCGTACTGCAATCGCTTGCCCTGGCCTTTGGCGGCAATCGCGCGCAACGGAAGCTCCCGGTCACGAACCGCGTTCGGCGGAATCGTTCCGTAATCGACCAGGTCGTAAGGGCCGACCGCAACAGCGAGCAAGTAGGTCGGCAAAGGCCGGGTCGTCTCGAAGACGTGTTTCACGAAACCGTCACCAAGCTCTTCCCTGGATACCTCGGGGGTGGTCGTCACAACGACGTCATCGGCGCGCGCCACGAAAGCGAGGTCGAACGGCACCTTGAATGCCGGCTCGTCAAAGCCAGGAAATACCTGCCTGGCAGCAATTGGTTCGAACTGCGTGGCCGCATAGGAATCACCGCCGCGCGTGGTCTTGAACAGGGCATTCGTCGATGTATTGAACGGTGCCTCGTAGGTGAAATGCAATTTTGCGGGTCCCGCATCCACGGGCTGCTCGAGCGTCACCAGGGATACGCCGGATTGGTCGCGCTGTTCGTAACTGGCATCGATGCGCTTCGCGGCGCTGTCTGTCAGGTGTACATCCGAAACGCTGAGATTCTTGCCGTGCAGCCAGATCGAATCGCGCCGTTCATTGAGCTGGACATCGATCGAAACCCGGCCCGAAAAAGTATCCTGGCTGGGATCAATCCTGAGTTCGATGTTGTAATGCGTGGGGACGACGGCATCCCCAAGTTGACCGACGGGTACGTTGTTCTCCGCCGGCGCCGGCGATTCGGCACAGCCTGAAATGAGCAGGCAGGCGAGCAGGGTGGCCGAAATCGACCGGTAGTTCCTTGTTGTCATTTGTATTTATCCAGTCTTGGGTGGCATGCATCTTTGATGCAGCTGAATCATTATTGGTTTCAATCAGTTCTTGTTTGGCGCTCTAGGCGCGCGGCATCGGCTCGAATCCGTCCAGCTTTTCGACATTTTCGAGCCAGCGGATCACGGCCGGGTATGGTTCCAGATCGAAGTCCCCCTCGTCAACGACGCGGACATAAGAATACATTGCGATGTCGGCAATTGTCGCATGATTGGCGGCGAGCCAGGTTCGGCCGGAGAGTTCTTGTTGCATCCAACGGAACAGTCGCTTGCACTCGCGGTCTGCGGTATCGAGATCGACCGGCCGTCCGAACTGGCGCCCGGCGCGCGCGAGTACGGGACCGCGATAAACCTCGCCCGACGCCGTGGAGAGCCAGCGCTGCACGCGTGCTGCACCTTCCGCATCCCGGGGCAGCCATTTCTCGTCGCCATGCTTGATAGCGAGGTAGACCAGCGCAGCCGTCGAATCGGTAATGACGAAATCGCCATCGACCAGGGTCGGTACCTGTCCCAGCGGACTGAGCTTGCGGTATTCGGGATCCTTGTGCTCACTCTTTTGCATGTCGACGTTCACCGATTCATACGGCATGCCGATAATCGAGAGGAACAGGCGGATGCGGTGCGCGTGGCCGGATCGCGGATAGTCATAGAGGGTCATTGTCATGCGGGGATATTAACCGCAATCCATCCGTCCACCAGGAAAAAAATGGGGTCGAAGCGGAATTTCGTCGAAAAATGCGGCTCGACCCTGATTTAGAGCTACGGTGCCCGACTTAGACTTTTTCGTTCGGAAACGGAAAATCCTCCGCTGGTGGCAGCTCATCTTCGACCCAGCTGCGGATTCCCGCGTCACACATGGCATAGCCCCAGTTGATCAGCCGGCGTTGCGTCGTTATGTCCTTGGCGGCCAGGTCGGTCTCGATGTTCGCGAGTTGCCAGGTCCGGTCGCTCGGGCAGGGAAGCTTGTCCTCGACCGGGTAGTGATCGATGCTGCTGCGAATGCTCCAGTAGGCGCCGCTGCGGCGGCCATCGGTATAAGCATTCAGCAGCATGCGCTTGCGCAGCGAGCGCACCTGGTTATCAACCGTATTCATGACCCGGTAGCTTTGCAGTATCCAGTCGCCGGAAACCTTTGCTTTCGCTTCATATCCACCACCGGCATTGCTGACGATGACGGTCTTGCAATGCCTGAATACCGTCTCCAGGCCGAGATTGTCGTACACACCGCCGTCGGCGAGCAGCGGGCGGGTGGTAAAGGGTTCGAACTGCAGGTCCTCTCCGGAGCCGGCTTTGTACTGCGATGCCTTGTACCTGAACCGCGCAGGCGACAGGAACGGTGGAAAGGCGGATGAAGCGCCCACTGCATTGGCAATCTGGTCATCCGGATCGCAGATTTCCCCAACCCGCCAGTCGCGGTTGTAAGGCTTGGAGAAACGCCACAGTTCGCCACTCTGAAGATTGGTTGCGTTGATGACGAAGCGCGGATAATCGGGCAGGTCCCGCAGCGTCTTCGTGCCATAAAGCTTGCGGCGATAAACCTTGGCGACTCTCTTGGCAATCGTGCTGAAGATCATGGCCTTGATGCCGGACGTGATCGAAATCGTCGTATGCCCCGCGAAGTCCTGAATCGGAAGCATCACGTGCTCGCGAAACCTTTCGGCGATGCCGTCATCGTCGACGCGCAGGTCCTTCCATGCGAGCCCGAGCACACCTGCCGTGATCGAACCACCGGAAACGGAAGATACGCGCATCAAGGAACCCATAGGGCCCTGTTTGCCGCTGCGTTCCTTTGTGCCGAAGTAGCCGAATTCGGCAAGGCGCAGCAACACGCCAGTATGAAACAGCATCGCCCGGTAGCCGCCGCCGCTCAGGCACAGGCCGATGCCTTGCGCGGGCGTATCGCCACCCGGCGCATGAATACTGACGGGTTCCATCTGGTACTCGGGCATGTCGCCTCGCCTTGCTAATACGCCGGATCAGAGTGCGTAGAGTTTTATACGAGCTTGTTCGGTATTTTTTTTACCTCGATTACATTGGCATGATACCGGACGCAAAGTTGCGACGAGAAAACGATAACAGAACAATTGCACGTCCGGCACCGCAATTTCTGCACAGAACGGGGAAATCCGGCCATAGCATCAGTGCTGAACTTACAGCTGGGCGCGCGCTTCGCGTCGTTGGCTCGGAATGAATTCTTCCATGATCGCCGCTTTCAGAATATCGGGCGGCAGCAACCCCTGCGCCAGGACGAAATCGTGGAATGCCTGCTGATCGAAGTCATCGCGCAATGCGAGTTCGGTTTGCGTACGCAATGCCTGCAGTTTCGTATACCCGTAATAATAGGCGGTTGCCTGCCCGGGTATTCGATAGGTGTAGCGCTCGATCTCGTGCTGTGCCCAGGACTCGCCGATGACGACGTCTTCCATGATGAGACTTTTTGCTTCTTCGGGCGTTATTAAGCCGAGATTGAGCATCGGATCGAGGAACATGCGCGCGGCACGCATCAAACGATATTGCAGGCTGATGAGCTGTCCTTCCAAAGGCATGTATGGTTTGGTTATCGCTTCTGCGTAAAGGCCCCAGCCTTCGACGTTGGCGCTGTTGAATGAGAAGATGCCGCGAGCCGTCGAAACGCCGGCCTCGATCATGCTCGAGAACTGCATCTCATGACCCGGGCGCGCTTCGTGCGCGGTCAGCGTCCACGCACCGGCCTCATAGGTATCGTCGGTCTGCGGCCAGCTGCCGTCTTCGTTCTGCACGAGCTGCGGGATGACGAAGAACGGGTATTCCCCGGTGTTGCCGATGAGCCGCGGTACATCGAGGTGCGGCGCCGGTTGCTGCGCGGTTTCCGCCGCAGTTCCTATGCGAATGCCCGCATCTCTCTCCGGCAGGCTGATCAATTTCTCTTCGACGATGATATTTTCGATCTCGGCCAGAATCGCCTTGTAATGATCGAGCATCTTGTCACCGTTAATCGGCCCATCCTCTTTCAATTGCCGGATGACGTCGCGGTAGTCGTCGGATTCGTATCCCTTTTCTTTCGCGACGAGGGCGGCAATTACGTCCATCTCGTTGCGTATGTCCATGTATCCCTGGGTCGCCGTCTGGATCAGCTGTTCGGGTGAGTCATCGACACCCCAGTTCTTTAGCGCGTTCGCGTACAAGGGCGGTGGCATTCGATAGTCGTCGCGACTTCGTGGCAGGATTTCTTCACGCACCCACTCGCTGTAGTCACTCAGTTGTCCGGCGAGAACCCCGTAGGGCTCCTGCCAGCCCTCGAGACCGGTGCCTGCCATCAGGTCCTCAATGCCACTGATAAAAGTTGCGCTGCGTTCGAGGTCCTGCTCGACTTCACCGCGAAACGGACCATGCAGGCCCTCTACCGCTATGCGCTCGCGGGTCCGGTCTTTGGCAAGTTCGCTAATCGGCTCGTATCCGGGCTCGAGTCCCGCGTAACGCCGGATGCGAACAATCGCCGCCGGGTAGCGTTCGGCAGGGATCTGCGGATCGATCAGGCCGCGAATACCGGAAAAAATCGTCTGCGGGATGTTGCGGTAAGGCAGCATGTATTGCCGCTCGAGTTTCATTGTCTCGATGCCATCTTCGACAGCTTTGATCAAGATTCCCAGGTCCTGGCGTACCGCGGGGTGAGACTCTTCCGCGAACAGAATGCGTAATTCGCCGAGAACCCGCTCGTCATTCTCCAATTCGCGTTCGTAGCGCCCCTCGCGGAGATCAAGAATCTCCTCATCCAGTCCGTCGAGGCCGATGCTGCCGGCACCTTCCGGATTAAATTCGGCTACGGCTTCCAGGACGATCTGCGCGTACTCGTTGCTTTTCTGCACCCAGTCATCCTCTGCAGCGGCCGTCAATGCAGGAAACGCCAAGACCATAACGGCCAGCGCCGGTTTTCGGTAGTTCTTCATGTATTCGCTCCGAGGTTTATTGATTTTTCTGCGTTTGTAATTAGATGCCTGTGGACGCCAAAAGGACT
>JBFFKF010000042.1:0-20687 GCA_041555515.1 Woeseiaceae bacterium | reverse complement strand
TTTGCAAAGCATCGCCGACGTCACCATTCAATGCAACTGCATCGCAAGCCGCCAATAGGGCGATACTTCCACCAAGCCATTACTAGAATTCACCTTGGAATTCGAGCGCAAGTCAAACGAAGTGCAATCCCTGCGGTGTCTGGTTGCGAGCCGAAGCGAACATCAGAGCGGGTTGACCCGGCTGATTTGAGCGTCCGCTTTCCGCCGAAAAAAAGGATAATCGGTTAGACTTGCTGCAAAGGGCCGCTAACGAACCAAAGCGGTCATTCCGTGTCGCGCAATTACCGGCGTGCCGGCGAATCCGGATAGGGGGCTTTTAATGAAGAATGTCGATTGGAATAAGTTGGCGGCGATCTCGGAAATCGTCGGCACAATTGCGGTCATCGTTTCACTCGCATTCGTCGTACGGAGCGTTGACCAGAATACCGATGCGCTCCAAAACACGAATCTGAATCACGTCTACGATCGACTTGACAGCCTGAACAGCGATATCGTCACGAATCCCCAACTAGCAATTACCTACGCGAATAAAGTTTTTGATTTAGACAACATTGATGCGGATGAAGCGCAATTTCTCGTCACCATGCGGCGAGAGCTAAATCAATGGGAACAATACTTCGGATGGCATGAGGACAGACTGCTGGATGACAATGATTGGGCAGACTGGGACGACTATTACGGAACGCTCTTCATCACCGCCTTCCCGAGGGAGTGGTGGGAGTCGATGAGCAAATATTACAACAGGGACTTTTCGTCACACGTTGATAAGACATACGACCAGTGATTGATGGCGCGAGCCTGTGTTTCTGGCCGAAAGCGGAGATTCAGCTAGAATCAGGTCAATGAACCGCTACGGTCTCCAAGCGAATATTGAATAGATAAGCCCCATACGAGTATCGAAGACATTGATTAACGGTCTATACTCCATTGATTCAAGTGTTCTTTTCAAGTGATAGGCCATAGAACAAAATCGACAAAGTGCCGTTTTCTCGACTGACAAGTAACCTTGGCGGGCGGTCACAGTGGTTCCTCGCTGAACTGGTAGTCATCGTAGCAGGTATTCTCATCGCATTGGCTATCGATGAATGGCGAGACGATAACGCGCGTCAAGAAGCTGAAGCAGAATACCTTCTTCAGCTAATTGCCGACCTTCGCGCGACCGAAGAAAGAATGGAAGCGGCGATAGTCAATAACGCTGCGTCGGAAAATGCCACAACCAGGCTTGTAGCCAGTTTTGAAGGTGGCGAGGCAGCAGAGGCTGATTCGATCAGCAAGTTGCTGGGGGAAATGTTCTTTTATGACAACCCGGTGCCAGTTCTCGGAACCATTGCGGCTCTGGTTGCTACCGGCGATCTGGCACTGATAAGAAGTGCGTCCGCCAGATCTGAAATCACCGACTACTTGTCACAGACCAATGATTACCACGTTAAGCCGCTCTATCAATTCGAGGAACGTTATCAGGAAGCGTACTATAGGCTACTGAACCTTGCTGCAATTCACGGGATTTCACCGACGCACCGTAGTGGCCCGCGCTACAGTCTTATCGAGGCCGATGTAATCGGGTTTCTTGCTAACCCGGAGGCTTACGCCGAAATGATGAAGTTTCGCGATCTGAAGCTTGACGCATTTGTCTATTATCGGGAGTCGGTCCAGGGGGATTCAAAGCAATTGCGCGAATCATTGGCGCAGCTCGTATCTTTCGAACAGTGATCTGTACGAAGTTTGCGTCCGCTTTCTGCCATAAGCGGACGTTAAGGTCCCCTCGGTCATAGCCCGCATCCTAAGTACATCCCAGAATTGACTGACGCATTATTCGTGGGAACATACGTTCCGCGATAAAGGCAAACCTGAGAAAACTCAGCGACGCAAAGCCACGGGTCCTCGCTTCCTCCGCGACGTTCGTCCGAAGGACCCCAAGATCGCCGGGCTGCCGTGCCATGGAACCAGGGTGATCGAGGAGGTGAGTGCAATGCGTAAGTCTTTATTCCTGTTGGCACTTTTTCTGGTGGGCTGTGGCGGCAACGGTGGTGACACATCTGCCGTCCCATGGACCGGGCCGCCGCCAACTCAGCACGTGCCGGTGATATCCGCGCTGGCGCTTTCGCCGAATACGGTTATGTACATGGAAGGCGATGGCAAGGTCGATGTTACGGCTCAGATCGGATTCAGTGACACCGGATTGGATCTCCAGACGCTGTGGGTACGGTTGCCGGATGGCACAAGTATCGAGTTCAGTGAAACAGTTGATACGGAAACGGGAACGTTGACCGAGCAATTTACGATGGCGTCGGATACCGTTGGCGCGTTCTCTGTCGAATTCTGGCTGGTGGATAAGGCCGGCGACAGCTCGATTCACCTTAGCACCGATTTCGACGTTGTCGCGATCGTGCCGACCGAAGAATGGACAAATCGTTTGAGTGGGCTGCCATACGTCCTGAACGATGTCATCTGGGACGGTGATAACTTTGTCGCGGTTGGTGACAACGGTCTAATTCTGACGTCGGATGATGGGATCGTCTGGACAGAAAGAGAATCATTTTCCGATACCGATTTAGATGCAGTAGCCGCTCACGAAACGCACATCGTTGCGGTTGGCAATGCCACGACCATACTGCTCTCATCCGATGATGGCGCGAGCTGGAACATTAAGCACAGCGGGGATCGTGTTGGTCTGGCTGGCGTTGCTATCAATGCATCGCAGATCGTCGCAGGCGGTATGGATCAGATGACAGGCGACGCATTCATCATGAGATCCACGGATCTCGGCAGAACCTGGGCGCTTGTCGATGCGCTTCCGCAATCCGAGCATTTTGTTAATGACCTGGTTTATTGGAACGGATTGTTCGTGGCCGCAGCCGGCGCATGGGGCTGGGAAAATGACGCTCGGGTACTGGTCTCGCTTGATGGCAACGATTGGCACGGCATTGTCGTTCGGGAAGAGGTCGCGGATCTTTATGCGGTCTTGCACGATGGCAACCAGTTCGTTGTCACAGGAAGCGCCGATACTGTTTTTGTATCGCCGGATGGATATAACTGGACGGAACTGGAGACGCCCGTACGGGATGTCGAGTATGGAAGCGCCGCGTCGAACGGTTCGCAACTGCTCGTGGCCGGAGGAATACCGGATTGGTACTGGTGGTTCGGGGCGACCCCGGACTTCGAGCGGCCCGTCGGCATATCGAGCACTGATGGCGGTGTGACCTGGGATATTTTCAATATTGACGGCTATTACCAGAGTCGTGGAATGGCGTGGGGTAACGGACGCTTCGTTTCGGTCGGACAGACGACGCCGGTATCGGGAATGGGCGCGATCTATACGTCAGAATGAAGGGTTGGTGGCGTTGTTTTCGGCGCTGACTTCGACGCATGGTGCACGGAGATTGCTATGGTGCAGCCACTCTGAGCGGCTAGCGTTGGCCGAAAGCGAATCCTGCTTTTGACCGATCCTGAAACATTCCAATGTCTGCTGTGCCCCCGCAAGCGGACAATCGGCTAGACTTGCTCCAAACCGCCACCGTCGACCCAATGCAGCCACTCGAGATGCATTGGAGTTTGTCGCGGCCTTATCTTGACCAGGAGTGATACGTGGAATCGGATCGATTAATGCGATGGATTACGATTGGTGCCAATCTCGGTGTGCTATTAGGCTTATTCTTGCTGCTTGCCGAGTTGGCTCAGAACCGCGACATGATGCGCGCGCAGATCCGACACGAATTGTCGATGGGAATTGTGGATCTGCTTCAGACCCCAGCGAATAATGCTCAACTTGCCGACATACTATTGCGCGGCATTTCCGGCGAAGAATTGACGGCAACTGAATTGTTTCAGTTTGAACTACGCACGAATGCATTATTTCGCTATTGGGAAGATGTTCATTACCAGTACCGAGCAGGACTTTACGATGATACTGAATTTGCCAAGCAGAGAGATGCCTGGAAAGCGTCATTAGCACGATCGCGCTTAGCAGTGGACTATTGGTGTAACGTACGAGTACTTTATTCGCCGGAATTTGCTCAAGAAATCGACAGCTTGCACGTCAATAGTCCGTGCGAGGCCGGTAACTAAAGCCGAATATTGCGGTTGTCCGGTTCTGGCCGAAGGCGGACCCATCTTTTGAGCGATTCTGAAATATTCCAAGGACCACTCTGCCCCCGCAAGCGGGCATTCAGCTAGAATCAATACAACGGGCCGCTATCGACCCTAAGTGGACGTTCTGCATAAAAGACGCCATATAACAATGAGTTCGAGGCACTGGTCGACAGCGTGTGCTCAAGGATCGACAACGAGGAGACCCAAGCGGCACAGCAGGACACAAGGTGCATTCAGAAAATATTTGGAAGTCAGGCATCGGGATAAGCGCTTACCATGAATATAGAGAGACTCGCTAGCTGGCTGCAGATCGTTGCAAACATCGGGATCCTTGGTGGATTGATCCTTGTCGGGTTTCAGCTCCGACAAAATAGTGAGATCTTGCAGGCACAGATGATGAGTGCCGAAAGTCGATCCGTGATCGACCAGGAGCTCCAGATAATCGGCGAAGAAGGTGCCAAGGCATGGGTTTCCGCGATGTCGGATCCAGGCAACGTCTCCCCGGAGCATCACAGAATCATGGAGGCAATCTATTGGAGTGCCATCGAGAGCTGGAGGCACACGGAGGAACTAGCCAGTCTGGACCTTGTCAATGTAAACCCGCGTTCCAGGGTCACAGAAGAAGCTGCATGGTATTTCGGCAATACCTATGGACGAGCATGGTGGACTGCGCGAAGAGACGGTAGCTTGCTCTCCGACGAACTCAAGGAGATTATCGATGAAGCGGTTCACACGAAGCCGAATTTTACAGCGGACCTTCACGAGCAACTGATCGCGGAAATCCTTCGATTAAGCGAGGCAAAGTAAGGCCTCACCATTCGCTGCATTGACCGCTTCTGGAAAATAGCCAACGCCAAATTCACCAGACCGCCAGTCTTCTGATAGTCCGGTTCGCTCCCGGTTTTCGTCTATGATGTCATGGCGAGCAGAGTAGTGAGTCCATCATGAGAATACGATTTTCCATTGCCACAATTTTGAGCCTGTGCGCCCTGCCGCTGCTGTGCACAGCCCAGGAGGAACAGGAGGCCGAGCCGGTCGATCCGGAAGCTGCCATCATTCGTCTCGATCCGAACGCGGAGAATCTCGACGTCTGGAGCCAGCTCAGGGACGCATCCGAAGATGCCGATCGGGAACCCGGCCTGATTCCGACCGGCCGGCTGCGCCGTCCCGGCGTGCTGAGCTTTTTCTCACTACCGCTGGCGTTGACGCCGGAGGACCTGCGGGCAGCGAATGTCGACGTGGCGATTATGGGCGCACCCATCGACATGGGATACCGAATGCGTGGTGCGAGACAGGGACCGCCAGCGCTGCGCGCCAGCATTGGAGTAGGTCGTGGTAGCGGCAGTCTGCCGCATATTCACGTGGGTGTGGCCTGGAAAAAAGAATTGGTGGCAGTGGACTACGGAGATGCGCCCATTGATGGCCTTAGCGCCGAACGCAGCATGCCGCCGGTGCGAAAACTCGTGCGCGAGATTGCCGAGACCGGCGCGATTCCCATCGTCATCGGTGGCGATCACTCGCTGGAATATCCCAATGTGGCGGCAGTCACTGACGTTTACGGCAAAGAGAACGTCGGCGTCGTACACTTTGACGCGCACTTCGATGCTGCCGACAGCCGCAGCGGTCACCTGATATCACACGCCCAGCCGATCCGGCGATTGATCGACGACGGCCACATACTCGGCAAGAATTATATCCAGGTCGGGCTGCGCGGCTACTGGCCCGGCGAAGAGGGCTTCGAGTGGATGCGCGAGCAAAACATGCGCTATCACACGATGGCCGAAATCGAACGGCACGGCTGGGATGCGGTCATGGAGCGGGTTCTGGATGAGGCAAATGACGGTCCCGAATATCTTTATATTTCCTTCGACATCGATGTCATTGATCCTGCTTTCACGCCAGGAACGGGGACGCCGGAATCCGGTGGGCTGATGCCTCGAGAGGTTTTCCCGCTTGTCAGAACGCTGTGCTCCGAAAATAATCTCGTCGGCTTCGATCTGGTCGAGCTAAATCCACTCGTCGACCCCGGGTACACCACGGTACTTAATTCGAACATGCTCGTGCAGGAATGCCTGACAGGCATTGCGATGCGCAAAAAGGGTGTGACCGGGAGGGGTTACCATAGCCCTCTGACTGTCGACGACCAGCAAGGCGATCCTCTATAAACCGTGCTCGGAAAAAATCATCATGAATAGATTCGTCCAGGCGTGCTACGCGACTATCGCAATTGCTATCGGCATGGGCATTGCACACAATGCTATGGCCGCTGACAAACAGGAACCCAAGAAAAGCCTCGACATTCGCCACACTATGAAGATCGAGCCGAAGGCTCCGGCTGAAAAGAGATGCGAAGCGCAAGTCAGCCTCACCTATTATCAGAAGAACACGGTTGCTGTGGTCGAATCGGCACTGAACAACTGGGATTGTGGCGCATCCGGCGGCGAATACGCGGTACTGGTCCGATTCAGAGACGAAAACAATGAACTGCAGACGCTGGAGTTTCCCGAAACCTGGCGCCGCGACGATGATCAGGAAGTCAAGTCGGTCAAAGAATACTTGATTGGTGACAATGTCGATCTCGTCAGCGTCAGACCCAGAAAATTACGGTGTGTATGCGATAAGACAGACACGGCTCAGGACAATCCTGCGGAGTAAGAACTCGCATTCGCTTGTCAACTCCGGACTTTCAGCGCCCGTTTACAAGAAAGGGAGAACCATCTCATGGGTAATCTAACAAGGCGGCAGATGTTGCTTGGCGGTGGTGCCGTTGTCGGCGCAGGACTCGCTCCTGTCATTCCGGTGACAGCGGGTTCCACGGCACTGAACCTGATAAGTACGGCATTGGCTGCAAGCAAGCCGTCTCCGGACGATCCAATCCGCCTTAACGCCAACGAGAATCCTTATGGACCGTCGCGCGTCGCATTGCAGGCGATTGCGAAGAACATGCACCTGACAAACCGCTATGCAGATGGGCCGGCTGCGGCCGAGCTGACTGAAATTGTTGCCGGAATCAATAGGATTCCGACGGATCACATGATGGTCACGACGGGTTCGGCCGAGGTACTCAACGTTGCCGGCCTGCTGGCCGGCCTCAGAACCGGATCAGTCGTGTGTATAGATCCGACCTACCAGGGACTCCTGAGATACGCCGAGAACGCCGGTGTCGAGATCATCCGCGTTCCGGTCAATGAATACCTGAGTGCCGACCTGGATGGCATGCGCCGCGCGATACGCTCAGATACGGTCATGGTCTATATGGTGAATCCGAATAATCCTATCCCGACGGTCGTCGAGAAGAATGCAATGCAGGAATTCGTCCTCGAGATGGCGGAAAGGCGCCTGGTATTCGTCGATGAGGCTTATCATGAATTCGTCGACAATCCCGACTATGAATCCATGATCGGGCTCGTCGCGCAGGGTCACAACAACATCATTGTCTCCAGGACCGCATCGAAGATACATGGCCTCGCCGGAATGCGTGTCGGTTTCGGATTTGCTCACCCCGACCTGATCGACGAGATGAAAATGCGCAGAACCGGTGACAACAATATCCTCGGACTTTCAGCAGCGATCGCCAGCTACCAGGACCAGGAGTTCCAGGACTTTACGCGCCGCAAGATCAAGGAATCTCTGGCAATCGTCGAAGGCATGTGCGATCAACTCGGAATTCGCTATGCGAAGTCCAACACAAATTTCACGTTCATCGAGACCGGCATCGAGAACCACATCGTGCAGCAACGGATGTTGCGTCACGGCATTGCGACCGGCAGATTATTTCCGCCATTCACGACCTGGTCGCGTATCAGCATGTCCACGCCGGAACACATGGAATATTTCGTGGAAGCATTCAAGCAGGAATTTGCCTGAAAAAAAGCGGCGGGCACCGGCGAGTCGAAACTACAAAACTCGCCGGCACCCGCCTTACGATGCCCGTTGAACGTGTTAGCTGTTGTGTAACTGCGTTAGCAGATCATTATCGATCTCGGCAACCGCTTCCGACAGTGTGTTGCCGTAGCAATCCAGCCTTTCGGTAGTGGACTTCAACTTCCTTTCCCTGGAGTAAATCTGAAGTCCGCATGCTTGCCTTGATGCTTGTTGCAGGCGCCGGTACAAAGCTTTTGCGCCCTCGTACTTTTCCAGGTCGAGATCCCCGTACGATACTTTTACCGATACGCCCTTGAGATCGCTCTTGTCGGCGGCGGTTGCATACGCCGGTACGCCCAACGCGACGATAACAATCCCGGCCAAAAGGATCTTAAACAGTTTCGACTCCTTCATGATTCCCTCTCTTTTTAGACACCAGGTTTACAACTTACATCGGTAACCAACCGAAACACGGAGATGTTTCTAACCGTGTATTACCGTTGTTCCTGAGTTATAGATGCACGCTGTTCGGAATCCGTTGCAAACTTTTTATTATTTGCAGCCAACTTTTCGTTATATGCGGGAACTTTATGAATTGCGGGGCGCCTGGACACCAGATCAGTACGCCGTGAGCGTATTCCCCGCTACCGGCTTTATGGCCCGGGAATCGGGACCTTCGAATACTATCGGCACGGATTCGATGCGCATGCCGACATTTATCAAGACTGCAAAGTGCAGGTGCGGGCCACTCGAGAAGCCGGTGTTTCCCGAATCGGCAATGTATTGACCGCGTTCAACCTCGTCACCGGGCCTGACCCTGATTGAATTCCAGTTCAGGTGCGCGTAAACGGCGTGCGTGCCGTCATTATGCAAAATGCGCACGATATTTGCGGATGCCGCGTCGCGGTCGGGATCCGTACCGCCGCGGAAATTGGTGCTTGCAACCTCGAACACGACGCCAGCGCGTGCGGCATGAATGTCGGTGCCGACCGGCATCGCGATATCCACGGCATAGCGGCTGTCCACGCTATCGTGCGTTACGCCGTAAGGAAAGGCCTGCGTAATTTGATAGTCGCTCGCAACAGAAAACGGTGCGCGGTATGGGCGCTGCGGCTCGTGGCGGCTCATGGGGTCACCGTGTAAGGAAATGAAGCGAAATTTTGCAGCAGGTTCGGGGTCGTTGCCGGTCGTCGCCAGCCCCAGCAGTTTCAATTCGCTTCGTGCATCGACGACCCACCGCATGACCTGATCCGCCCCAGGACGTTGGATGTTCGTGAGTTCATCCAGCGCGAGTATGATCTCAACGGGCGCGTAATAATCATTGTACGCCACAAACTGGAATTCGCGGTCAGCCCTTCGAGTGGTAATGTCTACGGACGGAGGCTTGGCGCCTGTCGGCAAGTCCCTGACTTCCGCAGCTTTTTCATCGAGCGGCGGCCGGTCAGTAAATATCCACTCGCCGTTTTCATCCTGGTACTTGTACAGTGACTGGCCCGGCGCCACTGTACAAATAAGCAGCATCATGATGGCGAGGGAGTGTCGCGCGCCGAAACCGCGCCTGTCGGGCTTCAAATTGCTAACCGATTTCGGCTCTTTGCCAGCCTTCTTCTGTTCGTCGTATTTCATAGGCCGGCCAGTACTGCGTATCCAGTTTTAGGGTGATCACTTCGACGGCGCCGTTCCAAGTGACGGTTTTCAGGCGCACCGGTGTCTGATCCCCTTTACCCGACACGGCAGCGACGAAGGAAATTAAGTCCGGCGTATCCGTATCATCGACGGCCACTATGCGCCGCCCGGCCCAGAGTCCGTAACGCGTCGCCGTCGAGCCGTAACTGAAAAACGCGACGTAAACGCCGGTGGCCTCGATACCGCGTTGCGCAGCCATTGCCCGGTGCGGATCCTGCAGCAATGCGCCCGCCCACGATACTGCCCATTCGATCCCGACACCGTCCAGTGCAACGGTCTCAATTTCCAGGTCCAGCGCCTCATCGTCACGCCAGACCGTCACCTTGACCTCGGGTTTCTGCACGGCGCGTTCGAGTTCGCGGAACGTCGTGACGATCTGCTGGTCAATGGCCAGGATGATGTCACCGTTCTTCAGCTGTTCTGCGGCCGGAGCCCCGGCAACCAGGCGCGTGATATTCAATGCGCGCCGCTTATCAGGATCGTGTTTCTCGAGCTTCTTGAGCCAGGATTCATTTACACCCAGCTTGCGCGCCGCGAACAATGGCGTGTATCCGAGCTCGAGCTCGAGCGAATATACGGGCCGCCTGGATCGCACAAAGTCGACAAACTCCCCGACCAGCTCGCTGGAAATACCGCGATTGAATTGCCCCGATTCTCCACCAGTCTGGTAGGCAAAGCTCGCCCACTTCGCGACGACTTCACCCTTTGCGTTGACGAGTACGCCATCGATCTCACCCGGCGCGTTGACCAGGCCGATAGTCTCCAGGTTCGAGTCGCGGAAACGCATGGTGCGGGACAGCGGCAGGTTAATCGCTTCGACGGAAGCTACCGTGCTTGCCTGGTGTATCAGCTGGTGGTCTCCCATGAGCCCGACGACCCAGACATCATCACCCGCCTCCAGCTCGCCGCTTGAAAGCCTTGCGGCCCTGGCCGGCGTATCACCGATAAGCTTTGGGTCGTAACTGACCATCGCGAGGTTATGCAACGGATGAATGTATTCGACCTTGCCGTTCACCTGCAGGGATCCGGCGAATGTGATCGTTACGTCGCCCATGGCGATGGGCACGGTGTTCCTGTCGACGACTACGTATCCGCGTTTCGCATCCACGATGAGGCCGGTCCCGTAGTAATGCCGGTCGGCAACGCCAGACACCGTGTACGGCAGGTCAAACGTAACCATCACGAGCGATGGTGCAACGGCATTTACTCGCGGATCACCGTTGCTTGCAAACCGGGTGCTGCCCGATTCGGGTGGTGACGGTTCTGGCCCGTCACTGAGATCATCGCAGGGCCAGATACCGGCCTCGTCATCGCGCACGCAATACCGCACCGGAAACCAGGTGCGATCCATTTCAACAGAACGCACGATGCTGTTGCGCGGGTCTTCGATGGTATAGAAACGGAAAGTCGTCCGATCGCCGTCGGCCAGTTGCGCAAGCCGCAGTTTCAAATCGGCAATATTATTGACGGTTTCGCCGCCGACCTCGGTGATCACGGCGCCCCGCGGGATTGCCGAGCGTGACAATATGTATCCCGGATTAGCGACATAAACACCGCGGACCGGGTGGTTGTAGTGTCGCGCCTGCTGATACGACAAATCGTTGACGATCGCGTCGCCGAATTCGAGAAATTCGTCCGGCGTTATCTCATGCAGATCGTTAACAAGCAGATCGTACTTCATGGCGCGCCCGCCGCGCTCGGTCTCTACGGTAATTTCTCGTCCGACCATGCTATCGAGTATGGCTGCAAGCGGCACGAACTCGGTAACGAGTTCGCCATTGACGCGAACCAGGATATCGCCGGGTTCCAGTTTTCCTGCGGCCGTGGATTCGCGAATAACCTGCGTTACCGTCAGCATGCCGGTTTGATCGGGATACCTGGACCGAACCAGGGCCTCGGTTTCCGGTGTCAGTCCGAGTCGCCGTAGTTCATCATAAGTACTGCGTTCGAAAACAGTCTGAAGGGTGCCCCGTGTAACCTGCTCGTCAGCCTGTATGAGACGTAATGCCCTTTCAATGCGGTCCAGTGGCAGGAAGAAACTACTGGCAGCATTGTTGTTGCCGCCGGCATTCAGTGCAACGACTTCGCCGTCGATATTAATCACCGGGGACCCCGACGAACCGCCGGAAGTACCCGATGCTGCCTGGAAATAGAAAGTATTGAAGTCGTTGTACTTGCCGCGGCCGTAATCGGGCGCTTTGCGATCGAGGCGCGCAATGGTGCCTGCAAGGATCGACAGCTTCTCGCCTGCGTCGTTGCCGACCACGCGGATCTCGCGACCGATTCCCGCTGCGCCGGGAACAAGCGGCAACTCTGCCGGCTCGATGTACACCAGGTCGTCGGGATCGTAACGGAAGAAGCCGAAATCATGGACCGGATCGCGATAAACGGGCGTTAACCGGACTTCTTCATTATTCAGGAATATTGCTTCGGCAACGACCGGGCCCGGCGTGACTACATGCCTGTTGGTCAGGATGAGCCCGCGTTTTGAGTCGACTACAAATCCTGTTGCCTGGCTCGACGAGTTCCAGCCCGTATCGAATGCACGCGTGCTGTCGACGCGGATCGAGACGACACCGGTTGAAATCCTTTCCAGCGTGCCGACCCACTCCGGTTCCTCCGCGTGCACCAGTGATGCAAACGTGAGGGCGAGAATCGACGCTACGCCGGCTATTTTTTTCTGCAAAATATTCATCCGTTTAATATCGGGGCCCGTGCGACATCCACATGGGGGACTCCGACTCGCTGCTGCCGCCGCGGTTCCCTTGAAAATGGTCGCGCGACGGCCGGACAGGCTCAATTATGCCGAAAATGCGGCCGCATTAGCTTGCGGCAGGCCTCAATTTTCTACCCCTGCGGGGGTTTCCACGCCAGGTCGAGATGCCGGGCTGCCTTGACGTCGTCCAAACGGCGCACAGGTGTTGTATACGGAGCGCCTTTGGTCAGCTCGGCATCCCTTTTCGCCTCTTCCGCAATGGCAATCATTGCATCCGTGAATGCATCCAGCGTCTCGCGAGTCTCGGTTTCGGTCGGCTCGATGAGCAGGCATTCCGGCACCAGCAGCGGGAAATAGGTTGTCGGCGCATGAAAGCCCTTGTCGAGCAAGGCCTTGGCAAAATCCATTGCATTGACACGCAGCGTTTTCGCTTCGTTTTTCAGCGTGAGGATGAATTCGTGGCTTGCCCGCCGCTCGGGAAATGCTGCTTCGAAGCCGGCGTCCTTGAGGCGCGCCATCAGGTAATTTGCATTCAACGTCGCGAATTCCCCAATGCGTTTCATGCCGTCCTTGCCGACCATGCGCATGTACACATAAGCGCGCAACAAAACGCCGGCGTTGCCCATGAAACCGGACAGCCGGCCGATACTTTGCGGCAAATCATCTTCCGTGAGCCAGTCATACATAACGGCGCCGTCCTTTTCGACCTTGTCGACGATGGGTACCGGCAAATAAGGCAGAAGACGCTCTCCCACTCCCACGGCGCCGGAACCCGGTCCCCCGCCGCCGTGCGGCGTGGAGAACGTCTTGTGCAGGTTGAGATGGATGACGTCGAAGCCCATGTCACCGGGGCGAACCTTGCCAAGGATGGCGTTGAGGTTTGCGCCGTCATAGTAGAGCAAGCCGCCGGCCGCACGGACTATATCTTCGATCTCCAGGATCCTGCGCTCGAATACGCCCAGCGTCGACGGATTGGTCAACATGATGCAGGCCGTGTTCGGTCCGACCGCATCCTTGAGCGCCGCGACATCGACATCGCCGTCTTTATCGGTCGGAATCTCCTTGACGACGCATCCGCACATCGTCGCCGTTGCGGGATTCGTGCCGTGCGCCGCGTCCGGCACAATGACTTCGTTGCGATTGTCGTCTCCGCGCGCCAGATGATAGGCACGAATCATGGCGACGCCCGTGAGTTCTCCCTGAGCGCCGGCCATCGGCGTTAACGATACGGCTTTCGTCCCGGTGACCGCCTTCAGCATCTCCTGCAATTCATACATGCAGGCAAGAAAACCCTGGCCATGGCTTGCAGGTCCGAGGGGATGGCGTGCCGCAAAACCCGGCAGCATCGCCAGCGCATTACAGGCGCGTGGGTTGTATTTCATCGTGCAAGAGCCGAGCGGGTAGAAATGCGTATCGATGGAGAAATTCTTCTGCGACAGGCGCGTGTAGTGACGGACCGCCTGTAGCTCGGATACTTCCGGCAGTATCGGCACATCCTCGCGCAGGAATTCGGCAGGAATGCTTTCTGCAGATTCGTTGAGCGGCGCTTGTGCAAACGCTCGACGGCCCGCTTTCGATATGTCAAAAATCAGTTGATCGTTCATGTGCAATCTCTGTGCTAATCCATCTCGACTTCGAGATCGAGCAGATCCACGGTTATGCCCAGCGCCTGGAATGCCGCGATGTAATCCGGTTCATTTCCGATATCTTCGATCTGTTCGCGGTGCACGACCGTATTGTTTTCATCGAGTACGACCACTGCCCGTGAGAACATTCCGGCGAGCGGGCCTTCAACAATCTGTACGCCGTAGTTTTCACCGAATCCAGCGTGCCGGATGGCCGATAGTCCAACAACGTTTTCCAGCGAGTGTTCGGCATGGAAACGCGCATGTGCGAATGGCAAGTCATAGGAAATCATCAGCATCGCGACATCGTCGTGGTCTTGCGCAACCTTGTTAAACACGATTACAGACTTCGCGCACACCGGCGTGTCAATGCTCGGAAAGATGTTGAGTACTTTGCGCATGCCCATGAAATTCCCAAACGATACGTCCTGCAGTTTGGTATTGACGAGTGAAACATCGGGGGCGCGGCTGCCGACCGCGGGCAGTTCACCATATGTCTGATAGGTTGTTCCCTCGTAAGTAATACTGTGCATCGATAATCTCTCCGGCTTACGCAGATTTCGCCTGCGAGCCAAGCAACGCGCTTTGCAGCGCTGCCGCGTAAGTTTCGAGGTCCGAATCCGTCTTGGTTTCCGTCGCGCAGACCAGCAAGGCATCGCCAAGTTCGGGATAGTCCCGTGACAGGTCGAAACCGCCAAGAATATTATTTGCCGCGAGTGTATCGAGCACCGGTTTGGCCGGCCTGTCCAGGCGCAACACGACTTCATGAAAATGTGGCGCAGAAAATAATTTGTCGACGCCATCAATCGCGGTGAGTAATGCAGCGAGCTTTGCCGTCTGCCTGACGGAGGCCTGCGCGACGCGCTGCAATCCACGATGGCCGAGCAGCGCCATGTAAATGGTCGCCGCGGTCACCATAAGTCCTTGATTTGTGCAGATATTTGACGTCGCTTTTGTGCGCCGGATATGTTGCTCGCGTGCCTGCAGCGTCAACGTGAATCCGGGCGCGTCATCTAAATCGGTCGTTCTGCCGACAATGCGCCCGGGCATTTGCCTGACGATTTTTTCCTTGCAGGCCATGATGCCGAAATACGGTCCACCCGAGGACAACGGCACGCCGAGTGGCTGACCCTCGCCACAGGCAATGTCGGCGCCTTGCGTACCCCATTGGCCCGGCGCTTTGAGAATTGCGAGTGCAGTGGGATTGACGAGCGCGATGACCAGTGCACCCTGTTGATGCGCCCAATCACAAAGCTGATCGACTTGCTCCAGTGTCCCGAAAAAAGAAGGTTGCTGAATGACGACTGCAACGGGCGGTTCGCCGCTTTCTTGCAGCTTGCGCAGATCGGTTACGCCAAGCGATGCATCCAGTGGCATTGATTCGAATGTCAGTCCCTGGCTTCCGGCAATCGTCTGCGCAACCCTGCGATAAATCGGCGATACGCCGGCTGCGAGCAATACGCGTTTTGACTGCGACTTTCGATTTGCACGCACCGCCATGAGCGCCGCTTCTGCCAGACCGGACGCGCCGTCGTAGAGCGACGCGTTACTGACATCGAGCCCGGTAAGGCTAGTAATCATCGTCTGGTATTCGTAGATCGTCTGCAGCGTTCCCTGGCTCGCTTCGGCCTGGTAGGGGGTATACGCGCTGTAAAATTCCCCGCGGGTCGCGATATCCCAGACGGCGGCAGGAATATGATGCTCATATGCCCCTGCTCCGATGAAACAGAGTGCGCCCCGGTCCTTCGCAGCGCGGGCACGCATCAGTCGCGTAATCTCCATTTCGCTCAAGGCAGACGGAACTCCGTCGAGATCCTCGATTAGCAATTCCTTGGGAATTTCATCGAAAAGGTCGTCGAGGCTGCCGGCGCCAATGGTGGCCAGCATTTCCTGAACTTCATCGTCGGTATGCGGAATGAATGGCATGTCGTCGTCTTTGTCTGTAATAAATAACTATTCGTCCAGGTCGTCGAGGAATGCCTGGTACGCATCCGGATCCATAGTCTTAGCTGCGTCCCCGGACGGTTGCAGGCGGACGATCCAGCCGTCGCCATAAGGATCCGCATTGATCTTTTCCGGATCGTCGGACAATGCTTCGTTGACCTCGGTTACCGTGCCGCCTATCGGCGCATAGACATCGGATGCTGCTTTCACCGATTCGACTACTGCCATCTCGCCGCCACTTTCCACTTCCTGGCCAACTTCCGGCAATTCCACGTAGACCAGGTCGCCGAGAGCCGACTGCGCATAATCGGTAATGCCAATAGTAACGCTGCCGTCTTCTTCCTGGCGCAGCCATTCGTGTTCTTCGGTGTATCTGAGATCGCCTGGCAACTCGCTCATCGTTTTACTCCCCTTTTCACAAACTCTTCGATTATTTCATTCAAAGGCCGATACGTATTTTCCCGTTGCGTACGAAAGGCATTTTCACGATACGCACATCCAGTAAACGGTTTCGCACCTCTACCTGCGCGTGCTCGTAATCGCCGGCCGGAATTCGCGCCATGGCAATGGACCTTTGCAAGGTCGGCGAGAACCCGCCGCTCGTGATCTCGCCGTCTTCCTTGTCGTCCACGACAACCCGTTGATGGTTTCTGAGAACGCCCTTGCCCTCGAGCAACAGTCCTGCAAACCTGCGTCGATCCGCATTCGAACGCATGTCAGTGAGCGGCCGCCTGCCGATGAATTCGCGATCTTCCGGCTGCCATGCAATTGTCCACCCGAGTCCCGCCTCGAGCGGCGAGGTGGTCTCGTCCATGTCTGCGCCGTAAAGATTCATGCCGGCTTCCAGGCGCAGCGTGTCACGTGCACCGAGACCGCAAGGCTGGATTCCGGCATCGAGGCACTGCCGCCAGAATCCCGGTACCTGACTGGCCGGCATCACAATTTCCCAGCCATCTTCGCCAGTGTAACCCGTCCTCGCGATAAAGCACTCGCCGGCCTCGAGGGCGTAAAAAGGCCGCAACGCAAGCGCTGCTTCGCGTACCTGGTCGGCCAGCAGATTTGCTGCCAGTGACCTCGCCTGCGGCCCCTGCACTGCGATCATCGCCAGCTCCGCTCGCTCACTGATCTCCACGTCATAAGACGCGGCCTGCTCGTTAATCCACTGCAGGTCTTTTTCACGAGTCGCCGCATTGACCACCACTCGGTAACGATTCGCGCCCACGAAGTAGGTAATCAGGTCATCGACGACCCCTCCGTCGTGATTCAGCATGCAGCTGTAAAGCGCCTTGCCCGGCTCCCGGAGCCTGGCGACATCGTTGGCGAGCAGGTAGCGCAGCAAATCCAGCGCGCCACCGCCGTCGATATCCACCACGGCCATGTGCGATACATCGAATACGCCGGCATGCCGACGCACTGCGTGATGCTCCTCAATCTGCGAGCCGTAATGCAAGGGCATGTCCCAACCGCCGAAATCGACGATGCGGGCGCCTGCCTCCACATGACAGTCAAAAAGTGCTGTCTGACTCCCCATGTTGCTCCTGCGGCTGCATTATTTTCCGGAAAACAAAAAGGGCGGTCGAATACGCCTGGTCAAAGCGTTAGCGACCGCCCCTCTGTCCGGTTACCTGAGAGATCGCTGGCTCGAGGATCCTCTAAAGCCGCATACCCCTTCGGTGGGCCATTCCGGCCACTCTCCAGAGCTAATCAGGGTCCGCAGTCCGTGTGCCTGAGCGTTTCCGGGCATGTTGCGCCTTCGGCGCCTCTTCAAAAAGAGGTCTCTTCTGCGAACTCTTTGGATTAGTGCGCGCAATGATAGCCAAGTCGCAATCCGGTTGCCAGCAGCCGAAAACGCGGCAACAATGCGGTCAAAACAATAAGGAGCCCCCGACATGCGTATCCACGTTCTCGTTCCTGCCCTGCTGCTGACAGCAGGACTATCCGCTCATGCAGACCCGGCGGAAGATTTCGCGAATCTTCTGGATGATGCCTGGGAGTGGCGACTGAATGAAAACCCTGTGTTTGCATCGAGACTCGGGGACCGCCGCAAAAACGACCAGTGGCGGGATCTCAGCCTCAAGGCGCTTGAACGACGGCACCAGGACCAGCAGGATTTCCTGCGGCGATTGCGGGCGATCGATGCATCGCAGTTATCCGTAGGTGACCAACTCAATTACGACCTGTTCCGCCGTAGTCTCGAAAACAGGATCGACGGTCATCAGTTCCGCAATTACCTGATGCCGATGAGCCAGCGCGGCGGTGTGCAGTCGCTCGAATCCACAGCGGAGACCGTCCGCCTCGCCAACGTACAGGATTACGAGGACTGGCTGGTGCGCATGGCCAGTGTCGGGCAAGTCATCGAGCAGACGATGGAGTTGCAGGAAGAAGGCAGAAAGACAGGCTACATGCCACCAAAGATTTTGATGCAAAGGATTCCCGACCAGATCAGCGCGCAACTCGTCGAGAACCCGATCGATAGCCCGTTTTATATTGCGTTTGCGGAAATGCCCGATGCAATCAGCGATACGGACCAGGAACGGCTCCGGCAATCCGCGCGGGAGATCATCGATGAATCGATCGTGCCCGCATACCGGAGATTCAGTAGCTATTTCAGCGATACCTATCTGCCCGCCTGCCGCGACACCATCGGCGCATCCTCGTTGCCGAACGGTGAGGCGTTTTACGAGTACCGCACGCAGTTTTTCACCACGACGCAGATGACGCCGGATGAGATTCACAGGGTTGGACTGAACGAAGTCAAGCGCATCAGGGATGAAATGCAACTGATCATCGATGAACTTGAGTTCGACGGCAGCTTTGCCGATTTCCTGCACTTCCTGCGCACCGACCCGCAGTTCTATTACGAGACTCCCGAGGAACTGTTCGAGGGTTATCTAGCCGTCTCCAAGCGCCTGGATCCCGAACTTGTCAAGCTGTTCGGCAAATTGCCGAGGATGCCCTACGGATTGCGGCCGATACCGGACAGCATTGCCCCCGACACGACCACGGCCTATTACAACAGTCCGGCCGCCGATGGCAGCCGTCCCGGCTATTACTACGTCAACCTCTACCGGCCGGAAGTTCGCCCGAAATACGAGATGGAAGTGCTATCCGTGCATGAGGCGGTGCCTGGGCATCACTTGCAGATTGCGCTGCAAATGGAACTCGAGGACATGCCCAATTTCCGCAAATATTCCGGCTTCACCGCTTTTACGGAAGGCTGGGGCCTGTACAGTGAGAGCCTCGGTTACGAGATGGGCCTTTATAAAGATCCCTATTCGCGTTTCGGCGCACTGACTTACGACATGTGGCGCGCGGTGCGCTTGGTGGTCGACACCGGCATGCATTACAAGGGCTGGACCCGCCAGCAGGCGATCGATTTCTTCATGGATAACGCAGCTAAAACCGAGCAGGACATCGTCAATGAAATAGATCGTTACATCTCCTGGCCCGGGCAGGCACTCGCATACAAAATCGGTCAGTTGAAAATGCTGGAACTCAGACGAAAAGCCGAGCAGGCGCTGGGAGACGACTTCGATATCCGCGCATTCCACGACGAGATGCTCGGCGGCGGCGCCCTGCCGCTCGAAGTGCTCGAGACACGCATGAACCGCTGGTTAGCCGATCAACTCAGAGCGAAAAATGAATAAAGAAAAATTTCAGCTGTATGCGTCCATTGCCGAAATTGTCTCTGCCATCGCGATCGTAATTTCTCTGCTATAGGTCGGCTTTGAAATACGGCGGGCGGACGTTTTGAGTTCCCGGGATGTAGACAAGCACAATTTCGTTAGCGATTTCTCTAATTACGTCGACGGAATCCTGCTGGAATAGTCGCGGTCAGACCCCGGGTCTGTGAACCGGAGCATAACGGAGTTCCGCAGGCTGCGAACGGGGCTATCCGCTCCTGAGTTTCAAATCAGGAACGGACCGCCAATCTGTCGGCGCTACTGTGCGGTCTGGTTCGCCTGCCGCACGACAAATGCACGAATCGCCTCTGCGTCCGCGTCGCTGAATATCGGCGCAAAGGAAATCATTCCGCGGTCGCTGAGCGCGCCTTCGATAACGATACCGCGCCACGCCTCGGCGTCGGCTGCATAGGCCGAGTGCCTGAGGTCGGGAACGACGCCACCAGAGATTGCGCCGACGCCGTGGCACACGGAGCAGATTCTCGTGTAGTGCAAGGCGCCGGCCGCGACCTGCTCATCGCTGCCGAAATCTTCGGGTGGCGGCGGCGCAGGCGGTAACGCGGGCAACGCAGGCAATTCGGCGTCCCCTCCCAGCTTGAACGCCAGTACCCGACTGACATTGCGCTTGCTGCCATCGGCATTCACCAGGGGTCCAAGGAACAAGGCGCTGATTGCGCCCCAGCCGGCGACCACGGCCACGTGTTGTTCGCCGTTAACGGAATAGGTCACCGGCGGTGCGAGGATGCCGGTCTGCGTGTCGGCAGACCACAGGCGTTCACCGCCAGAAGCATTGTATGCCACCAGCTCCGCATCGGAGTTGCCCTGAAAGACGAGTCCGCCCGCTGTCGACAATACGCCGCCATTCTCGAATGTCGTGTGGGTGACACGCCATACTTCTTCCTGTTGCAACGGGTCCCACGCCAGCAAATGGCCCTGGAATTCGGGGCCCCATTCCGGCGGCAGCTGATTGACTTCTTCCACCGGATCCCAGTAATTGACGCCGAGATTCATACCGATGGACTGCGCCTTGAAATTCTCGTCGAGTCTGTAAATGAAAGGCTCCTGTTTTGCCGGGATGTA
>JBFFKF010000041.1:0-21243 GCA_041555515.1 Woeseiaceae bacterium | reverse complement strand
GGTCCAGTCGACCGCCGGCCCCGTGGCACGAGGTGCAGTAGCTATCGTAGACCTGTCGGCCACTGTCGATATCGGCAGCGACCAAAGGCCTCGCGAGCATCAGGCACAGCAGGCTGCCTCCCATCAAGACGGCTCGGAAAGCTGTTTTCGTTTTCACCACGGCCCCCTGGAAAGCGGCTGATACACACCGCTATTGTGCGGCCGTGGGTGATGGCGACAACTGTGGGATACCGTAATGCATGGCGCTTTGGCGAGACGTCCTCGCCGGGGATCGGATAGCATTCCGGGTGGCGTGACGGAGTCTGACTGGTTGGCAATCAGTAATAAAGAGGAAAAGCAATCTATGAGTTCGATGCAATGGGGTGTAGTCAATGCATACGGAGATCTGAAGTCGGTATTGATGCACCGCCCGGGCGCGGAGCTTGGTGTAATCACGGAGGCGAATCTGAGGGAGTTTAATTTTGATGCTCCGGTAGACGCAGAGGCATTCCTTGCGGACTATGATGAGATGGTCCAGCAATTTGTTGATCACGGGGTCGAATGCGTTTTTCTTGGCGATGTGCTCGCCGATGACCCGGACTCGCTGAATTACATTGAACATCGCCCGAACATGACCTACACGCGTGACCTCGCTGCGGTCTTCAGTAAGGGCGCTGTGCTAATGAGCCCGCATCTCCGAGGGCGCTGGGGGGACCAGCACATCATCGGTCGCGCGTTGAGAAAACTCGGCATCCCGATTCACGGCGTCATCGAGTGCCCGGCCTTTCTCGAAGGTGGCGGCGTCACGATGATCGGTGACGATACGATCGTGGCATCGATCTGCGATCGCGCCAATCAATCCGGGACGGCTGCGCTCCGCAAGCTGCTTCTCGGCACCGAAGCGAAATATTTCCTCGATGTGCCTCTGCCATCGGGTCACATTCATATCGACGGCGTTTTCATGACGCTCGACGAAAGACTGGCGATACACCATCCGGAATCGCTCGATATTTTTCCGTGTGCGCTCTACGAGTCTGGCAAAACCGAGCCGCGACATGTGATGTTCGCAGAGTTTCTGGATGAACGAGGGATCGAGACGATCGCAATTACCGATGAGCAAATGCGCGCCGGGGCCTTGAATGTCGTGGTGACGAAAAAAGGACAGCAAGCGATCGGCTTTGATACTGCGGAGGCGCTTGGCAAAGAGATGTCGACCCACGGCTGGGAGCTGTCGACGTTCCCCTCGGAGACGCTTTTCAAAGGCAATGGCGGGGCGCACTGCATGACCTGCCCGATACACGTGGTCCGATAGCCGTAATGTCGCTGCAACGCAAGCTCGGCCTCTCCGCAGTACTGGCAATCGTTATCGGCGACACGATCGGTTCCGGCATTTTTTTCACGCCTGGAGAGCTGGCCCGCGTTGCAGCCGCGGAGTGGCAGGTCTATTTCATCTGGGGACTGTGCGGCCTGATCACCCTGTGCGGAGCGCTGACACTGGCGGAGCTGGCGACCTTGCTGCCGCGAGCCGGCGTCTACTATCACACCTTGAATGAAGCCTATGGCCCCTTTGCCGGGTTCCTGCAGGGCTGGGTACAAATACTGATCAGCGGACCGGGATCCGTTGCAGGCATTGCGATTCTTTTTGGCGAGCTGGCAAGCCAGGTATTCGGCACGGCCTCGCAGCAGGGGAAACTGGTCTGGGGTGCCGGCGCGATCGCGTTCTTCGTTCTCGTTAATCTTCGCGGGGTCAGCTGGGGCGGTCGTACGCAAATCTTTTTGACCGGCACCAAGCTGATTGGCCTGGCGTTGCTAATCATTGGTGGAATATTCATCGCGACCCCTGCCCTGGATACGGCGGCCAGCGTTGCCGACAAGGAAGATCAAGGAATGGCAGGAATCTTGAGGTTCATCGGCCTGGGCGTTGCCATCGTTTTCTTTACTTACGACGGTTGGATCGACGCGACACACGTTGCCGGCGAGGTCAGAAATCCGCGCCGTAACTTTCCGCTGGCGATGGTTATCGGCGTGACAGGCATCACCGTCGTTTATTTACTGGTCAATTACGCCTTCCTCAGGGTCATGCCGCTCGGCGAAATGCAGGCTAAGCCGACGCTTGTCGCCAGTAGTGTCGCGGAAGCTGCCTTTGGTGATGCCGGTGCGGTCAGCGTCAACACGCTGATGTGGATATCAATATTCGGTGCGCTCGGTGGGCTGATCATGACCTTGCCACGACTTTGCTATGCGACCGTATCCGACTATGTTGCACCAGCCACCGGCACAATTGTCGGTCCGTTTTTTCGCGCGCTTGCACGCGTTTCGCCAAGAACCTCTGTACCGTCCGGCGCACTGATATTTGTCGGCGTAGCCGCAATCGTTGCGTTGCTGTTTTTCGGCTCTTTTTCGCGCATCGTTAATTTCATCCTGGTGCCGCTGCAGTTCATCAGCATGCTGATGGTTTCCACGGTATTCATACTGCGGCCACGGCTGGCGACACCGGACTCGTTTCGTACCCCGGGTTACCCGCTGCTGCCGGCCGTATATATTGCGGTCGTCGGAGTCCTTCTGATCAGCGCAATCGTTTACAACCCGATCGACAGTCTGATCGGCGTTGCACTGACTTTGGCAGCGCTACCGTTCTATTATTTACTGCGCAGGCGGGATGGCTAGAACAGGGTGCCCTGCTCGGAGTCCTGAAGTTGCTTGGCGCCCCCCAGGCGCTCAATCGATCCGACAGCGTCTTCGCAGGAGGTGTATTGCAGACGATCGCGGCGCTCGAAATGTGACACGACGTTGTCTCGCTTCTGCAGTGTCAACGTCAGTTGATCCCTCGGGGCGAGGCTGACATTCACGACTTTCGGCGGCGAACTGTCGAACTTAACCCGATAGTCACCCTCGGGGAGAATCACGGGTTTGTCCGTGCCGAGCGATCCGTTTGCGACCACTGTGCTGCCTTTGAGTACGTTATATGTAGTACCCACTGTCTGCACCAGTGCATCCTTCAGTTCTTCGGCGCTGCCCGCGGTGACGTAGCGGCCGCCTGATGCATCCGCGATGGCTTGCAGGCTCGCCGTATCTTCATCGGCTGCATTGCCGAGTCCGAAACCGATTACGTGGACCATGATCCCCTGCTCGCGCAGCTCGCTTGCCGCCTGGGCGGGATCGCCGCCGCAGCTTTCGATGCCGTCGGTGACCAGCACCACGGTGCGGTCGTTTCGCAGCATGCCGAAATCGTGGGTCGCCTGGTTCAATGCATGAGCGATGGGTGTCTGCCCGAGCGGTCGCAACCCGGCGATCGCCCGCCGGATATATTCGCGGTTTTCATCTTCGAAGGGTACGAGCAGCGTCGAATCGGAACAGTTGCTTTCTTCGCTCGGGCTACTGCTTCCGTAAGCGCGGAGCGCAAGATCCAGATCCTCGGGGAACCAGTAAGAAACGTCTTGCAGTATATCCTTGGCGATCGCCATCTTGGGCTGACCGTCGATGCGTCCCCACATGCTTCGCGATGCATCGACGACAATCTCGACCGCCCGTTCGTTGAGGGACACGACATGTCGTCCTTCCTTGATGGCCATTACCTCGAGCGCGGCGCAGCTTGCGTCCTGCACGTTCACGGTGACGACGGATTCCCGAGTCTTCCCGCCAAGGCTCGTCGCCAATGCGACGATACGATTCTCCCCTATCTCGATCGGCACCTTAGCCGTAAACGTTCCGCCCGCGAGTCGCGCCGCTACGGGTTTCGAACCATTGACACTGAGCGTGACGCTTTCCACGCCCGTCGTTCGAAGGTTAAGAAATGCTTCGGGAAGCTTTGTCGGATCGGATACCTGCACGAAGCTGCCGCCCGTTCCCCAGGAAATCTCGTCGAGAATCTCGGCGCCTTTCTTGCTCGATCCGAGCAACATCGTCTGGATCGTAACGCGCTGTAACTGGGCCTCGCGCGTCGCGGCAAGTGCCTTGCTTCTGCTCGACTTGCCATCGGTGAAGAGCATGATCACGCGTGAGGAATCCGGTCGGCCATTTCTCTCGAGTTCTGCCAGCGCAGCAAGGATGCCGGCGCCGAGGTTCGTGCTGCCGGATCGGGATAAACTGCGCAATGCCTCTACAGCCTGGTCACGGTTCGACGTCAGTGGCTGAGTCAGCTCTGCTTTGCTATCAAAGCTGATGACACCTATTTTGATATCGCTTTTAGGTGAGAGGTTTTTCACCAGGCCGATCGCACCTGCCGACCGATAATCTTGCGGGTCCGTGCTGCGCAGACTTTGTGATGTATCCATCACGAACATCATGTCGAGATACCGCACGCCACCGATGGCGGACGCAATGCCCTCCACTTCGATGGTCGTTTGCTCGGCGTCCGCGGTGAAGTCGGCCGACGGAGACTGGATCTCGATCTGCAAGCCGGCCTGGGAGACGGCGGGGCCGTTCGAGTGCTGTCCCTGGGCAATCGCGTGGGAAAACGCGCCGGTGCCTGCCAGGACTGTGAGTAATAGGATTGAAGCGCTGCGCATGGAATCACCTGTCGGTCAAGGTGCACGCGCTCCCGGGACCGGCGGAGCCAAGCCAGGCTGGACGGCAACCAGACTACGCTGATCGAGTCACGTGCTACTGCCGTAATGTCTGGGAGCATAGAACACCGCTGCGAACAGTAATTTGACCTGGCCCACAGTTTCGAATTATGTCCAGCGGAAGAATGCCCGGCGCGCTCACGAAATTCGCGAATTCATTCGATTTAATTGCTTAAAACAGGTACTTAGCGATATATCGGCGTTCCAGGGGCAGCGCGGACCGCCGCGGACGCATGCGGGGCACAATCATTTTCGGTGCGGGGTCAAGCGGCCGGCCCGGATGCCTGCTAGGTATAAGCCCTAGTAGATTGAGCGATAGCGCTCTGCAATTCTTGAGGCATCGGATCAAGCGGGCCGAACGGATTGGTTTATCGGAATACCGGCTCGCGCATATGTCGGGAACACATGCTCGAGATCATCGTTCAGGGGCGTGGGGGACAGGGCGCACAGACCGCCGGCAACTTGCTGGCGCAGGCCTTCTTCGATGAAGGCAAGGAAGTGCAGAGCTTCGCGAGTTACGGCGGTGCGCGTCGCGGTACCCCGGTGATCTCCATGATCCGGGTCGATGAGAAGCCGATCCGGCTGCGTTGCGAGATCGAGCAAGCGGGTGCGATCCTGTGTTTTGACCGCACACTGCTGGACGCACGCTTACTGAACCGGGCCAATCGCGGCACGCTGATCATGGTCAATTCCGCCGCATCGGCGCAAGATTATTCGAGCCTCGGCGACTACCAGATTTTTCCAATCGACGCGGCCACTGTCGCGCAGCAACACGGACTCGGGCGAATCGTCAATTCTGCACTGTTGGGCGCCTTCTGCTTTCTTATCGGGGCGCCCGCCGTGGACACCATGAGCGCAATCATTGCCGAATCGGCACCTGTGCAACCGCATGAGAATGTCGCCGCCTGCCGCGCCGGATTCGAGGTGGCTGCCCGGCAGTTCGCCCGGCGCGAGGCGATCCGGGAAGTGGGGGTAACGTGAGCCAGGCGGCGCGAACCAATTGGACCAGTGCATCCACCGAAGCCATCAAGACTGGCAGCTGGCGCTTGGCAGTGCCGGCCTACGTGAATCCCCCGGCGCCCTGCCACAACGCCTGCCCGGTGGACGGCGACATCGCGGCCTGGATCCAGCATGTAAGAAATCAGGCTTACCGGGATGCGTGGCTGACACTGATCGAAAACAATCCCTTACCGGCAGTCACGGGCAGGATCTGTCACCGCCCCTGCGAGGACTCTTGTAACCGCAGGCAACTCGATGAAGCGATTGCCATCCGTTGTCTAGAGCGTTTCGTGGGCGACATGGCGCTCGATAAGGGATGGGCTATCCCGGAAACAGGCGTATCCAGGAAGGCAAAGATAGCCGTCGTCGGCGGTGGCCCTGCTGGCCTGGCGGTAGCTTTTCATCTGCGCCGGATGGGTTACGCGATCACCTTGTTCGAGGCACAGCCGCAGCTCGGTGGCGTATTGCGCTACGGCATTCCTTCGTATCGGCTTCCGAAGGACATCCTTGACGCCGAGATTGAGCGATTGCTCGCACTGGGTATCGATGCCAGGACAAATACGCGCATAAGCTCCCTTGCTGACTTCGAGAAACTGCGCTCGGAGTTTGCAGCTGTCTTTATCGCCACGGGCGCCGCGGTGCCAAAACGACTGCACCAACTCGATTACTCGCAGCCGTGGGTGATCGAGAGCGCGAGGTACCTCGAGGAGAGCAATGCCGGAAATAGCCCTCAGTGCGGTGAGCGCGTCGTCGTCATTGGTGGCGGCAGCGCGGCGATGGACGTCGCACGCACCGCCAGACGCCACGGCAAGGAAGTCGTCGTGCTCTGCCTGGAAGGCGAGCGGCAAATGCCCGCACAAGAAGACGAGGTAGTTGAAGCAAAGGACGAGGGCATCACTCTCATCGACGGCGCCATGCTCCAATCTGTCACGGACCGGAAACAAAAGGGCCTGCGGCTTGCCTGCATCAGGGTCGAATTTGCAGCCGGGGCAGAACCCGGTGAGTTCGAGATCACGCCGATCCACGATACGGAATTCACTATCGACGCCGACACCATCGTGCCGGCTATCGGTCAGGATCCCGATACCACGAAACTGCAGGACCTGCTGCAAGTCGAGGGCGGGCTGGTGCAGGTCGACGCGCAGAAACGGACCAGCGTGGCCGGATTCTTCGCCGGCGGCGACCTGGTTACCATGCAGCGCTTCGTCTCAGTAGCCTTTGGCTTCGGCAAGCAGGCAGCGATCGAGATCGACCGTTATATTCGCGCGGAAAGGAAAGCCCGGGATGTTCAGGACCAATCGAGCGTGCCGATCGAGGTGATCAACACCCACTACCATCCGCCGGCGGCAAGGGCGAAGCAGCAGGTCGTACCGGCGCTCGAGCGGCGGACCAGCTTCGGCGAGGTCGAGCTTGCCCTGTCCGGCGGCGAGGCCCACGCCGAGTCGCAGCGCTGTTTCAGCTGCGGCAACTGCACTTTCTGTGATAACTGCTTTTTCTTCTGTCCTGACATGGCCATCGCACGGGAAAACGGTGGCTACTCGGTTGATGGCGACTATTGCAAAGGTTGCGGCCTGTGCGTCAGGGAATGCCCCACAGGCGCGATCGTCATGCGGCAGGAAATATGACAGCTGCTTCCAGTAAAAGAATGCTCCTGACCGGGAATCATGCCGCCGCCTGGGGCGTGCGCCTGTCGCGGCCGAAATTCATGGCCTGCTATCCGATCACACCACAGACACCGATCCTCGAGAAGCTCACGGAATTCCAGATGAATGGTGAGCTCGACGTCGAAATCCTGACGCCGGAATCCGAACATTCGGCCATGGCAGCGTATATCAGCGCCTCGATGACCGGCGTGCGCGTTTTCACGGCCACCTCTTGCCAGGGACTGTTACTCATGCACGAGATGCTGCACTACGCGTCCGGCATGCGGGCGCCAATCGTGATGTTCAACGTGAACCGCACCGTCGCTTCGCCCTGGGGATTTTGGCCCGATCAGACCGATAGCGTGTCACAGCGGGATACCGGCTGGATGCAGCTGTACTCGGAGAGTGGCCAGGAATCTCTCGATACCGTCATCCAGGCTTTCAAGATCGCGGAACGGGTCTCGATCCCGGTAATGATCAGCCAGGATGCGTTCTACATTTCCCACGCGCTCGAGCCGGTCGAAGTACCGACGCAGGGATTAGTGGATCAGTATCTGCCACCATTCGAGCCGGAACAATTCCTGGACATGGAGCGGCGCGAATCTGTCGGCAACGTGGTCGGCCCGGAAGTTTTCTGCCAGCACCGCAAGGACATGGGTCAGGCGATGCAGCTCGCGATTGCGGCAGCACAGGAAAGCGATGAGGAATGGGAGCGCCTGGTCGGCCGGCAATACGGCATCGTGGAACCTTACCGCTGTAAAGACGCAGAGCTCGTGGTCGTGACGATGGGCAGCATGTGCGGCACGGTACGCGAATCGGTAGATGACATGCGCGCGAGGGGGCAAGCGGTCGGGCTGTTGAAAGTGCGTCTGTTTCGCCCGTTTCCCGCCGAAGCATTGCGCCATGCATTGGAAGGTGTTCCTGACGTCCTGGTCCTCGACCGCAATTTCTCCCCGGGCACAGGCGGTGTATTGCACCAGGAGCTGAAAGGCGCCCTTTTCGGCATGAGCGATGCGCCGCGTGTACACGGTTTTCTGGCAGGCGTGGGTGGTGTGAATGTGTCACCCGCAAAGATCGAGGAACTGGTCGGCCTCGTGCGTCGTTCCGAACCTTCGATCCAGACCTTATGGACGGCTTGATGGCATGAGATTACCGGCAATCGCAGAACGCCATTTTCTCGCTTCCGGGCACGCGGCTTGCCCCGGCTGTCCCATGGCGCTGGCGATGCGTCACATTCTGAATGCCATGGGGCCGGACACGATCGCGGTCGCGGCACCGTCCTGTGCGGCCATCATTTGCGGGGCGCAACCCTACAGCTCTCTCAACATTCCCGTCTATCAAACCTCTCTGGAATCGAGCGCCGCTGCCGCGAGCGGCATCCGCCGCGCCCTGAACGCCCAGGGCAAACATGACATCACGGTCATCGCGCTCGCGGGCGATGGCGGGACCTATGACATCGGTTTCCAGGCCCTGTCTTCCGCGGTCGAGCGCGACGAAGACATGATCTATTTTTGTTTCGACAACGAGGGCTACATGAATACCGGCGGCCAGAAAAGCTCCGCCACGCCGCTTTACGCATCGACCGGGTCGACACCGTCCGGAAAGCCATCGAAAAAGAAGAACCTGGTCGAGATCATGGCCGCCCACGAAATACCTTATGCCGCGACCGCGACGCCCGCACATCTTCCCGACCTGGTTCGCAAAGTCGAGAAAGCGAAAAGCATTTCGGGCTCGCGCATCATCACCATACTCATTCCGTGCCTTGCGGGCTGGGGTCTGGGCGACGACGAAGGGGTCGCCTCCGCCCGGCTGGCGGTGGACAGCGGAGTTTTCCCGCTCTATGAAGTGGAACGCGGTCACCGCTACACACTGAATCAGGCGACCAAGACCCGGACCGTGAAAGACTATTTGCAGGCGCAGAGACGCTACCGGCATCTGACTGCGCAAGAACTCGACGAAATCCAGGCTATGGTCGACGCGAGCTGGGCACGCCTGGTGGAGAGATGTGCCCCTGTACAGCCTGAATAATCATCGCTTGCACCAGGGCGAGCCGGCTTTAGCAATCGGTGGGTGTAGCGCGATAAAAAGGAAATAACTGATCATCCAGATCTTGAACTTCGAAGCTAATATCGTCGCGATGCGCTAATGCAGCATGAACCCGCTCCGTAATCAGTGTCTCGTTACCGCGTGCGATATCCTCTCCGAGCTTGGATGCCCGGTTCATCTCGTCCCCCTGCGCAAGGTTAGGACCGATCATAAAAACCTGGCCGAATCCGATCCCGGCGCAGCACTGTGTCGGATGCGATGAGGCGAGTGGTGAGTCATTGAACAGCTGGATGCGCCGGTGCACTTCGAATGCCGTATCTATTGCAGCATCGGGTTCATCAAACAGGGCGACAATATCGTCGGCGAAACATCGAATGAGTGTGGCACCAAATTCCTGCATTACGGGTATCGCGACTCTTTGCGCGTCCAGTATCCTCAGCAGGCTCTGCAATTCGCCACGTCGCATGGCGGCCGATGTAAAACCGGTCATATCAATCGATAAGATAGCGCTTTGCCGATAATATTTGGCGCCGAATTCCGCTTCGGTCAACTCGCCACGCTGCAACCTGAAAAAGTCCTCATAGACGTCTTCGGCCCAGCCCTTGAAGCCGGCCAGGGTCTTGACGTCGTCCATTAGCCGGTGCGGGAAAGTCATTAATTTCTCCTCGTTTCACAAATAAACATTTGCGTTATTCCTTCATCCTTCATCTGCCACTGCCGAGTAGCGTTAAACCTCTTTTCTTATGTCGGTCGCAGTGCGCATTTGTGGCATTATTATCCGATCCGGACGAGCAAACAATCGAATTCTAAATGGGGTCAGAATGTTTACTGTAGACCAACTGGTAGCCCACGCCGTGGGTGATTACGTGCTGCAAAGCGAGTGGATGGCGCAAGAAAAAACGAAGCGCTCATTCCCCGCGCTGGTGCATTGTGTCTTCTATGTGTTGCCGTTCCTCTTTATTACGCAGAATGCGCTCACGCTCGCCGTCATCGGCGGCACTCATTTTGTTATAGATCGCTGGCACCTGGCTCGCTACGTTGCATGGCTCAAGAACCGGCCCTGGCCCGGTAGCGCGCCCTGGTCGGAATGTTCCAAAACCGGTTTTCACCCCGACACTCCCCCATGGCTGGCTGGCTGGCTGGTCATTATCGTCGACAACGTCCTGCACATCCTTATTAACGGATTGGCGATTACCTATATCTGAGCGTGACAGGCCCGGAGTCCGCGTCTAATAGTATGCAACAGAAAATCTTATCCTTCGGAGGGGACTTCTGATGTGGGTTTGTCGTATCGTTCAGCGCGGCGTGCAATCGCAATGGTGATGCCGCGATACGTTAACCCATGTGCAGGCAATAACAGGTACCAGTAAATCAGACCCAGGGGTCCGGCCGGATGCCAGTAGCCGGTGATACTGAGGGTGCGATAGTCACCTTTGTCATCGATCTCGAATTCGAGCACACCGGAGCCCGGCCCGCGCATCTCCATGAGTAGCGTGAGGCGTTTCTCAGGCACGACGCCGATGACGCGCCATGCATCGATGACGTCACCCACGCGAACCTCGGTCGGATGCCGGCGCCTGCGGCCGAAGCTCGGCCCTCCCGCAAACCAGTCAATCAGCCGGCGCAAGAACCACAGCGACTCGGCGTAGTAATAGCCCTCGCCGCCACCGAAAGCAGTCACTTGCCGCCACAGGGCATTTGCACTCGCCCACGTATTCACCTCTGGGCCTCCCGCTCTTTTCGCATAGTAGGCATATTCGGGGTGAAAGTTGCGGCACACGATGGAACCTTCGGCCCAGTGCGCAAAAACATTATTGCTCTGCTCCGCTTCCAGGGCCCTCCTCACCGCTTGTTTGAAATTCTTCAGCTCCAGCGGGACCAGTTTGCGGATTTCCTCATCGTTCGCAATGGCGTCGTTCGTCAGACCATCGATCAGCGTCCGGGCGATGCTGGTCGGTACTGCGGTAACCAGTTTCAGCCAGAAGGACGACAGCCGCGGCGTTAGCAGGGGAAAGTGCAAGACCCGGAAACGCTTGCCCGTGAGTTCGCCGTACTGGCGCATCAGCTGTTCGAAGTTTAGAACCGCCGGGCCGCCGACTTCGTAGGTTTTGCCGGCTGCCTCGGGCAAGCGCGCGACGGCAACCAGATAATCGAGCAAATCATCGAGTCCGATTGGAGCCGAGCGCGATTGCACCCAGCGCGGCGTGAGCATTACAGGCAGGTAGTTGACCAGGTCTCTGATCATCTCATAGGCTGCCGCGCCCGGCCCGATGATCAGACCCGCACGGATCTCGGTTACCGGCACCGGGCCGTCTCGCAATATGTCCCCGGTAGCGACTCGTGGCTTGCGATGCAAGAACTTGCGGTCGTCCGGCCGCAGATTGCCCAGATACACGATGCGACTGACGCCCGCCTGCGCCGCCGCCGCAGCGAAATTACGCGCCGCCTGGATTTCAAGTTCGGCAATATTGCGACCGGCTGCCTTCGAGTGCACCAGGTAGAACGCCACGTCAATATCCTGCACTGCGGCAGGCAGAGAATCCGGGCGCAAGGCATCGGCTGCGACTATTTCTGCACCCTGCCACCCTCGCGCCTCCAGCACTGCACGATGGCGATCCGCAACGCGTACCTGCAAGCCTGCGAAAAGCAGGCGAGGCGTCAGGTTGCTGCCAATGTAACCGCCAGCGCCGAACACTAACGCCTTAACTTTCTTGTCGCTTTTCATTTCCTGACTATCGTGAAATCAGTCGTCGAATGATCTTGTGTTTACCACAATCGCGAGAAAATAAAGCGACGGATTGTACCTATACCGATTCGTGCTCGCCGTCCCGGGCCTCCAGGTAACCGCACGGACAGACTTCGATGCACTTACCACAGCCTTCACAGGCATCGAGCGCAAGCGCAAAGTAATGCCCGGGTCGCGTTTCTTCAATGCGCGTGAAGCCATGCGCGTTGCAGTACATGAAACACTGCTGACAGTCAAAGCACAGGCCACAGGACATGCACCGCACCGCTTCCTGGCGAGCCTGCGCATAGCCTATGGTCTGGTCGATCTCCCGTTCCGGATCGCGGAGCCATTCTTCCTGCGGACGGCGCAGACTGCGTTCGCGTTGCCGATCGCGGTAGTAGTCGGGCTTGACTCGCAAAGTGCACGTGGCGTTGCGCCCTGGCGCTTTGCTTGGTGGCATCTCCCCGCGAAGTTCCGCATGAGCAGCCTCTGCTGCCAGACGTCCCTGGGCAATCGCCTGACTGGCGATACCCGGCCCCCGATTGTCGCCACCGGCCCAGATATTGTCTTCGAGTTTTCCATCATCCTCTGTAAGCAGCCATTTGTGGGCATCGTTTATGGGACTGATGCCTTGCCAGTCCGGCCCTTGCGACACGGCGACAATGACGGTGTCTACTGGCAAGGTCTGCAACTTCCCGGGGATCGGGACGGGACGACGCCGTCCCTGTTCGTCGGCTTTTCCGAGGCGCATTTTCTGCATCTCGATATGCCGGATATCGATTCCTTCACGAACGATCCGGGTCGGTGACACGAGGAACCTGAAGCGGACACCCTCGCTCCGCGCATCCTGCACCTCGTGATCAGAGGCGGGCATTTCCTGCTCGCTGCGGCGATACAACAGCGTCACCTGGGCACCTTCCCGCCTGGCAGTGCGCGCTGCGTCGATGGCCGTGTTGCCACCACCTATCACGGCTACCCGATTTCCCGTTTCGGATGCGATTCGCTGCTTGCGCTGTCGCAGATAATCGATTCCCGAGATCACTCCGGAGCCCTTTTCGCCCGGTATGCCGAGTTCCCTGCCGGCCTGGGCACCGAGGCCGAGGAACAGCATCGTATGCCGTTCGCGTAAATCATCGAACGCGATGTCGGTGCCGACTTCGACATTTCTGACCAGCGAGATCCCCAGGTCGAGCACGCGCTCGATCTCGGCATCCAGGATCTCCCTGGGAAGTCGGTAATCCGGGATAGCATGGCGCAACATGCCGCCAGGCTGTTCGTGCATTTCATAGACGGTGACGCGATAGCCGCGGCGGGCCATTTGATAGGCAAAGGACAGACTCGCCGGGCCGGAACCGATTACGCCGATGGACTCCGGGTATTGCTTTCCTGCCGGCCCGGGCAACGGCAATGAGCGCGAGATCCCCCAGTCTCCCAGAAACCGCTCCATGGCATTAATGGATACTGCACCGTCCTTGTCATTGCGCGTGCAGCGATCCTCACAAGGATGCGGGCAGATACGGCCCAACGTGGCCGGCAGCGGATTGAACTGGACGATTCTTTGCCATGCCTTGTCATAGGCCTCATCCAGCGTCAAACCGTTTTTCTCGTGTTGCGCAATGATGCCCAGCCAGCCACGAATATCGCCGCTGTTCGGGCATTGCGCCTGGCACGGCGGGATTTTCTCGAGCTGCTGCGCATGCGTCCAGAACGAGACCTGCGAAGAATTCACGCCCGGCGTCTTAGTGCTTGACATGCTCGCACTCCGCGTTCGGCGTTTGGCCGGCTCTGGCGCCTCTTCCAGGCATGTTGCCGGCGAGCAGGTTCCAAAAGAGACTGCCGATGTAGGCCGGATGTAGCGTACGCCAGAATACATCCGTGTACGGCGCGCTTCCCGTAAACAGATCCCAGAGCACGCCGGACATGCGTTGCGGCCGGCTGGTTTGTTTCTGTTCGTTTGCCGTCATGCGCAGGACTCCGCGACGCGCGAAGCGGGCTCTTTGCACGAGGGTGCCGAATCCGAACACCACCTTGCCCACCTGGTTGTCGAAGTCGATCGCGCTGCACACGGGCGCGTAATGTTTCTTGAAGTCTTCTGCGCTCACGCCATGGAACAAAGCGGTTTTTGCCGCCGCCTTTGCCGTTCGGTAAGCCGCGCCGATACCGTCCTTGAACAAGCGGGTCGTGCCGCTATCGCCGATCATAACCACCCGGTCAGCGTAGCCTGGTCGTGCCGCCTTGATGTTGATGCGCGGATAGCAGTGGCAAACATGGCCGGGCACCGTTCCGCCGGGGAAACAGTTCTTGACCTCCGGGGAATTGAAGAACTGTGCCATCAGCTCGTCGTCGATGTCTGTACCGAGCAGGCACAGCGTGACGTAATCACCCTTGGGTATCAGCGCCGCAAATTTAAGCCGCGGAATGTCCAGGTAGAATACGTGCATCGACGGACCAAAGGTTTCCCTGATGACGTCGGCGCCCAGGTGAAACTCGCAGATAAAGGTCTTCGTGCGGCCAGGGCGGTGTAGCTCCTGTGTCTGGTGTTCGAGAATTTCCATGAGCCGGCTGTTTACGCCCGTGGCCATCACTACCAGGTCATAAGCGTCGCAGTGCTGATCGGCACACTGCACGCGCAGCAATTCGTCCTCGCGGTGCAGGTTGGTGACCAGTCGAGGGATAATTTTCGCGCCCTTTTGTTGCGCCAATCCCAACAGGTATCCGTCAAAGCTTTGCGAATCCAGGGGTTCGGAGTGCAGCGGCCCGTTACCACGATAAATCGCGGCGATGCGCTTCTCCGCCAGGGGTGTCGCAATTTCAACGTCTCCCACGTCCATGTGCAGCGTGTACGATTCGATACCTCGCTGCACGACGTCATCGGGCAGCATGATGCCCTCTGTGGCCAGGCGCTGCACCAGCGATTCCGAGACGATGCCTCCGCAGTGGTTACATCCGGCGGGTCCCCGGTGGCAGAATTGGCGCGGCTCGAAGATGTCTACGCTGACGTCCGGCCCGACAACCTCGGCCATCTTCAGCAAAAAATAGCTGAACATCGAACCGGCGGGTCCCGCGCCGATGACCGCGATTCTGGAACCGTCTTGCAGCGTTTTTGGCGGGCGTTCGTGTCCCGTCCCCAGACGCTCGCGCAAGATGTTCATGTTTTCGGCCAAATTCATTACAAATCTTCCCCGTTACCTGCAGCCCAAGCCGCGGAGCTGGCGCACAGGCGTTAATGCCAGCATCGGGATCCGTGTTCAGCATCAGGCCAGGGGCTACCAGGCCTTTCTCTGCTACCGCACGGTTTGCCTGTCACCAGGCGTGCTTCGCGCAAACTCGTCTACTAACTATTCTCCTCGTACTTTGCCAAGCGATCGGTCAGGTCGCGGATTCGATGTGACATTGTTTCCACCATGCGGAACGCGAGGGAGGGATCTTCGTGTATGCCTCGCAGGAGGTTCTTCTTGTCGATCGTGAGCACGCGAGTCGGACCGAGGGCCCGAATCGTCGCCGTTCGGGTCTCATTTTCGAAAAGGGCCATCTCTCCAAAGAAGTCGTTGACCCCCATTTTTCGTAGCCGAAGCTCCCGTCCGTCTGCCTCGGCTACCGCCTCGACCTCGCCTTTCTGAATCACGAACATGCAATCGCCCATCTCCCCCTGGCGGACGATCAATTCGCCGTCTTTATATTCTTTTCCGAGGCGGGCCATACCTTTGGCCTGTTTCAGCTATCTCGCAGTCTGGTGAAATATTATACAGCCGGTCCGGCCCTTTATTCATATGTGTTTTTACATAGATACGGAGCCTTCCCGGAAAGCCGACGATCCCAGCAGCGCGTTGATCAGCACCGGTTGCCCCGCGGCGGCTACCTGTTTCGCCTGCTGCAGCACGGTCTCGACCTGTTCCGGCGCATCCAGCAGCAAGCCCCGGGCGCCGAGTCCTTGCGCGGCAAGGTGGTAGTCGGTATGCAGCAACCTGGTCCCGACATCGTCCTGCAGCAACTTGAGCTGCTCACGCGCGATCTGCGACCAGCAGGCATCGTTGCCGACGATGGCGATGACGGGGATCTTCAGCCTTGCAAAGGTCTCCAACTCGATCAGGCTGTAACCGAACGCACCGTCACCGTAGATGATCCAGGTCTCGCTGTCCGGGCGGCAGAGTTTTGCACCCATTGCGAAACCGGCGCCGACGCCGAGCGTCCCGAATACGCCCGGATCGAGCCACGACAGTGGCCCGCGCGGCTGAACCATGTACGAGGCGGTCGCGACAAAATCACCGCCATCGGCGACGATGATGCTGTCGTCGTCGAGTGCCCGGTCGACCGCCTGTAACAGGTGTAGCGGATTGAGGAATTTGCTCGCCGCCGCTGCCTGCGTATCGATTTCCCGTTCCCGTTCGTCATCCCGGGCACGCAGGCTTGCGATCCAGGCGTCGCGCTTACTGCGCGTGGTTTCGATTGTCGTGCCGAGCTCACACAGAAAGTTCCCGGCGTCCGCCATCACGCCAATCGTCGGCCGCCGATTGAGATGCAGATCGTGCCTGCTGCGGTTGACAGAAATCAGCGTCGCTCGTCGGGAAACATGACTGCCATAATCCAGTCTGAAGTCGCAAGGCACGCCTGCCAAAACGACGCAATCGGCTTCTTTAAGGGCCTGCCGGCGCTTGTGCCGCATGTGCAGGGGATGAGACTTTCCGAGAAGCCCGCGTGCCATGCCGGAAAGAAAAACGGGCAAGCCGATCGCTTCGACTGCTGCCACCAGGTCCGAGACCTTGCGTTCCTGCAGCATCGCCTGGCTCCCGATCAGCAACAACGGCTTCTCTGCTTTGGCGAGCGAGGTTGCAATTCGTGACAACTGGTACTCTGAGGCACGCGGCAGCGTCCATGCGTCGGCTGGTGCCGTTACCTTTCGTTGCGTGCTGGCAAACTGACGGCGCAAGTGAAAGTGCAGGTACCTCTTTATCAGCTGCGCGGACACCGAGTTACCCGACGGCGTGGCCTGTTCGTACCACTCGCGGATAACGGATTCCTCGTAAAGCAGGTCGACGGGGCACTCGACGAACACGGGCCCTGGCACGCCCTGTCGGGCGTGGGCGAATGCCTGCCGCAAGACCGGTGCCAGATCACGAACCCGCCGCACGCATTTCAGGAATTTGACATGCGGACGAATGAGCGCGTCCTGGTCAATATCCTGCAACGCGCCCTTCCCTTTCAGAATGGTCGGCGCGGCGCCGCCAATGATGACAACAGGCGACTGCGCGAGCTGTGCGTTCTTGATCGCGGTGATCGTATTGGTAATGCCGGGCCCGGCGGTCACGGCCGCTACGCCCGGCCTGCCGCTCAGCCGGGCAACGGCGTCAGCGGCAAATACCGCGGTTGCTTCGTCCCGGACGTCGACAACGCGAATACCCAGGTCTTTTGCGCCCTTCAGGACAGGCGAAATATGGCCGCCACAAAGTGTGAACAGTTGCGTAACGCCTTGTGCTGCACATTCCCTGGCAAGCAAATCACCACCGTGCATGACGACCTCGCTCTTTCAGACAACTTCCGATTCAGGACTCACCCCAGACGCCGCGCGCAACTTCGACGACCAGCGCGAGTTTACGCATCTGCTCTTCTTCGCTGAGCTCGTTGCCGCCGGCCACGCTGGCAAAGCCGCACTGCGGGCTGAGCGCCAGGCGTTCCAGCGGTACGTACCGGCTCGCCTCATCTATCCGCCGTTTTAGATCCTCTGCATCTTCCAGCTCGGCCGTTTTGCTCGTCAGCAATCCGAGCACGGCTATCTTGTCTTCAGCCATATGCCGAAGTGGTTCGAAATCACCGGCCCGCGGAGAGTCATACTCGAGGAAAAATGCGTCGACATCGAGCTCGTTGAAAAGGTGCTCGGCCACAGGTTCGTAGCCGCCCTTCGCCATCCAGCGCGAACGAAAATTGCCGCGACATAAATGCATACCGACTGTCATGTCGTCCGGACAGGCTTCGAGCACTTTATTGGTGATGGCGATATAGCGCCGGGTCAAAACATCGGGATCTGCTCCCAAATCACCGACTTGCTGTCGAATGTCACTATCACACAGCATCGCCAACGGCACTTCATCCAGCTGCAGGTAGCGGCAGCCCGATTCGGATAACGCCCGAATCTCCGCCTGGTAGATCTGCATCAGGTCATTCCACCATTCTTCGATGTCGGGATAGACGCCGATATCCCGACATTGATCTCCGCGAAAGAAATGCAGCGCGCTCGGACTCGGCATATTCGCTTTGGGAGTTTCCCGTGTCAGCCCCTGCAGGCGCTCGAAATCCGTGACACAAATCGGTCCCGCACGGCGCATCTTGGCGCTGGCAAAACAGGTCATCCATTCATGATCACAGCCACCCTCATCGTGAAAGCGAAACAGCGAGGGCGCCAGACTAAATCCTTCGAGCCGCTCAAAGAAGAATCCGAACCACGAAGATCGGCTGAATTCCCCGTCGGTAATCGAATGCAAGCCGACAGATTCCTGCAATTTGACGGCGCGCCCGATCTCCTGATCCAGGGTTTCAAGGTAAGCGCTTTCCGGTATCTCACCTTTCTGCAACGCCCTGGCAGCGTCTTTGAGTCTGCTGGGCCGCAGCAGGCTTCCAACATGCTCGGCTTTGAAAGGGGGATTCAGTCGGGTCATCGCGCTTCCGTTTTTCTCAGTCAATTTTGATCGCCACGTTGTAAATTTTATAGGGCAATCGCGGCATCGTCACGGGTGGGAGCTTTAACGGCTTGCCTTGGGTACTATAGGCGCAGTTTTCGACACCCCTTGACGCATGACTTCGCCTGCCAAACAGCAACGGAATCTCGATCGCGCCCTGAATTGTCACAGCAGTGGCAATCTCGGCGAGGCCGAAAAGCTCTACCGGGCCGTGCTCGATGAGGTCCCGGAGCAGGCCGATGCGCTGCATTACCTCGGTGTCATTAATCTTCAGCTCGGCCGCTTCGATGAGGCTGTAAGCCTGGTCCAGCGCGCAGTCGACGCTCGCCCGGATTATGTCGATGCGATGATCAATCTTGGCTACGGCCTGAATGCGCTCGGTCGTCATGAAGATGCCGTTTCGCAGTTCGAGCGCGCACTGGCGATTGGCCCGCCAACGGCGCAATCGCTCGCCAACCTGGGTGGCGCGCTGGAGCAACTCGGCCGATATGCCGACGCCGCGATACGCTTCGAGGAAGCACTGAAATTACAGCCCGGGCTTGCCGAGATTCGCCGCAGTCTCGCGGACGTGCTCCTGAAACTGAATCGGCCGGTCGATGCACTGCGAGAAGTCAAGAGAGCCATCGCGGATGGAACGCCGTCCATCCCCATGCAAGTATCATTGGGCAACATCCTGATTGCCGCAGGCAGGCCGGCCGACGCCATCCGCTGTTTCAAGCAGGTATTGAAAGAGCAACCGGAGCTGGCGCCGGTGCACAGGAGCCTTGCCAGGTCTCTGCGCCGTATGGGCAGATTTGCAGAGGCGATCGAACATTACCAAAAGCTACTCGCAAAAGATCCCGATAATGTCGAGGCATATCATGAACTCGGCGTTCTCTACCAGGATCTCGGCGATAACGACCGGGCGCTGGCAACATTTCGTAACGCCGTCAGACTCGACCCCAGCTGTGTCATTGCCTGGCATGGTATAGCGACGGTCTCTAAGACCGATATCGACGACGATGAAGTCAGGGCACTGCTTGAATTGCAACAAGCTCCTGAAACATCGACCAATGCGCGAATGCGTCTCGGTTTTGCGCTGGGCAAGCATTACGAAAATACCGGCCAGCACGATGCTGCCGCGAAGCAATACCTCAAGGCAAACGAGTTGAGGCGCGCGAAATTCGACTACGATATTGACAGTGACCTGCGCGCAATGGATAACCTGCGCAACTTCTTTGACAAGCCGTTTATCGATAAATGGCGTAACGCAGGAGTGCCGGCTCGGACGCCGATCTTCATAGTCGGCATGCCTCGTTCCGGCACGACGCTGGTCGAGCAAATACTCGCAAATCATCCAAGGGTATTTGGCGCTGGTGAAAGCATGTCCCTCGTGCACTCGATCATTGAAACCTTCCCGATCAGTGATGGCGTCGATTACACCTGCTCAATCGAGCACCCGTCGAGCGCAGATTTTCAGGCTATCGCGAAACGCTATCTCGACTGTCTGCCAAAGGTGAACGAAGAATTCATTACCGACAAGCTGCCGCACAATTTTCTGAACGTCGGCATGATTCGAATTCTCTTTCCGAATGCAACCATCGTGCATTGCCGCCGCGACCCTCGTGATACCTGTTTTTCCATCTACAAGAATTTAATCGGCGCAGACTCACATTTTTATGCGTACCACCTCGAAGAACTGGCGCGCTATTACAACGGTTATGCTGTACTAATGCATCACTGGGACCAGGTGATGCCGGGTGCAATACACACCGTCGAATACGAACAGATGATTGACAAGCAAGAACCATCTACCCGTGAACTGCTCGACGCTTGCGGACTCGATTGGGACCCGGCCTGTCTCGATTTTCATAAACTCGAGCGGCCGATTGTGACGATCAGTGCACCGCAGGTTCGGCAGCCACTTTACCGCGCTTCAATAGGCGCCTGGCGGCCCTACGAAAAAATGCTGAAGCCCCTGCTCGACATTCTCGACCAGGGGTAATGCGGAAATATTGATAAAGGTCTGAAACCGCCCATGATCAATGCCATTAACCTTCTGAAACGCAGGCAGGACCTGTCTGGGGAAGAATTTCAGCAATACTGGCGATCCCGTCACGCGGACGTCATCGCGAAGCTGCCAGGGGTCGAACGCTACGTTCAGTCGCACCCGCTGCTCGACATTTACGAAGCAGCTGATCCGCCATACGACGGCATCGCCGAGCTCTGGGCCAATGACAGCCAGGCATTTCGCGTTATCGGTGGAAGCGAAGCCTACGCTGCAGTTCAGGCCGACGAGGAGAATTTTCTTGACCGCGGGGCGACCGTCCTGGTCCTGACTGACGAGTACGTCATCAAGGACGGTTCTGTTGGGGAGCATGGCGTAAAGTGCATCCGACTCTTCAAACGGCGCGCAGACATGGCTGTCGAAGAGTTTCAAAGCCACTGGCGGCAAGGATACGGCCCGGCGATTGCGGCGCTGCCGTCGCTTTTACGTTACGTGCATTACCAGGCTCGCGCGGGCGGCTACGCGAAAGGCCGGGAACCTGCCTATGACGGGATCGACGTCACCTGGTTTGGCTCCGTCGACGACTTGCAAAAAGCCTTCGATTCAGCGGAATTCCAGGGCGCCC